>NZ_RZPH01000015.1:7941-19079 GCF_004022825.1 Mesorhizobium sp. M7A.F.Ca.CA.004.04.2.1 | reverse complement strand
AAGTAGAACAGGTCGACATCCCTGATGCCATACCCCGAAGGCTTGCCGGTCAGATGGTTCCAAACACTGTTGTAGAGCGCGCCGGAAACCACCAGCCAGTCCGGCAGGTCGAGCGTGCGAGCCCGCGCCAGCGCGTCGCGTAACAGCGGGTCGGCAAGCACGATGGCGAGAAATGCCGCGCGCTGCTCTTCAAGAGGAAGGCCCGAATAGGAGAGAGGATCCATCGCCCTTTGGAGAGCGATTCGGCAAGTATCCGCAATGCTTCGCCCATAGCGCCACCAAAGATGTGGCCAGATTGCAACGTGACCGGACCATGATGCTCGGCCTGGCCCTAAAACAGCCCCACCCTCGTCATCTGACGACTATGCGCGTCTGCCCATCTGCCGGCATGGACGATTGCTATTGGAATTTTCCACACCGGCTGGGGTAGCCTGGGCATGCAGATATCGTCGGTTTGGCCAGCAGCATCGTCGAGAGGACCGATCGACAGGGCAAAATTGACTGCGAAGTGGTTCTGGATTGCCGCGACCTTCTGCGTTCTGATCGCAGCCTCGCTCAATGCAAGTGCTGCGGCGGAGCCGATCGTGATTTCCCCGGCCACGCTGCCGGATGGGAGAGTTGGTGAGCACTATGATCGGACGCTGATGGCTTCAGGCGGAGCTGGCGGGCCATACACGTTCGCGCTCACTTCGGGGGTCACGCCGGTCTCCTTCAGCAGCGGCGGCGTCCTCTCCGGGGCAGTGATAGCCGCCCCCGGCACCTATAATTTCAGAGTCCTGGCGACAGATCAGGTCGGCAACACCGGCACACGCGACTACACGATTGTGATCGCGGACAACCCGGTCTTGATTTCGCCTGCTGCGTTGCCCGGCGGGCAGATTGGCCAGCCGTATAACCAGGCGCTGACGGCTTCGGGTGGCGCTGGCGGTCCCTACACGTTCTCGATCGTTTCGGGCTCCATGCCCGTCGCCTTCAGCAGTGCCGGCGTCCTCTCAGGGCCAGTGATAGCCGCCCCCGGCGTCTACAGTTTCAGGGTCCGGGCGACAGACCATGTCGGCAACAGCGGCGAACACGACTACACCATCGTGATCGCGGACAACCCGGTCGTCATTTCACCAGCTGCCTTGCCCGGCGCGCAGATTGGCCAGCCCTATAGCCAGGCGCTGACGGCTTCGGGTGGTGCTGGCGGCCCCTTTACGTTCTCGATCGTTTCGGGCTCCATGCCCGTCGCCTTCAGCAGTGCCGGCGTCCTCTCCGGGCCGGTCATAGCGGTCCCCGGCGTCTACAGTTTCAGGATTCGGGCGACGGACCATGTCGGCAACAACGGCGAACGCGACTACACGCTTGCGATCACCACTGGCCCGCCCATCGTAATTTCACCGGCAGCTTTGCCCAATGGCCAGGTTGGGCAGCCCTATAGCCAGATGCTGACCGCAACCGGCGGTGTGGGCGCGCCTTACACGTTTCAGCGGATCATCGGAAATCTGCCCGAAGGCGTTTCGCTCGCAACCGATGGCACACTCGGCGGCACGCCGACCGAGAGCGGATCATTTGCCTTTGCCGTCGATGTGTTCGACACCTCCGAGAACAGGGCAAGGCGCGAGTATACGCTGGACATCGCTGCGGCGCCCCGACCGACGGCGCCGTCACTGACCATGACGATCGTTGCCGGCATGTCAGCTTCGCTGCCGTTGACGCCGGGTGCTACCGGCGAACCATTCAGCGCCGCGGCGATCATGTCCAGCGCCCCCGCCGAGGGCGGCACGGCGACGCTGTCCGGCGCGCCCAACTACCTACTGACCTTCGCGTCCTCGCCGGTGTTTTCAGGCACCGTCATCGTAACGTACACACTGACCGGCCCCGGCGGCGTTTCCGATCCGGCCACGGTGACCATCACCGTCACCACGCGGCCGGACCCCTCCGACGATCCGGAGGTCGCCGGGCTGCTCAATGCCCAGGCGCAAGCGGTGCAGCAATTCGCCGCCGGGCAGACAGACAATATCAACCATCGCATGGGCGCTTTGCGAAGCGAGGCGTGCCGCAAGGCCTTTGCGAATGGGCTCGAACTGTCTGGCCAAGGCGCCGATGGCAATGCCGCCAGCGTCGACTTTCCAGACGGATCCGATTGTGGGGGCGAAGCGGCAAAGCTGGGCTTCGGCTTGTGGGCCGGCGGCCACATCGATCTCGGCCATAGTTCGCCTGATGATAGCGCGGAGCGGGACTCCGTTTCGATCAACATGACCACCGGCATCGACTACCGTTTCAACGACCGTTTCGTCGCCGGTCTGGCCGTCGGCTACTCCAGCGACGACAGCGACATTGGCGGCAATGGCACCGAGAGTTCCGGCGAGGCCTACAGCGCGACGCTCTATGCAAGCTATCGCCCGGCCGAAAACCTGTTTCTCGATGCCCTGGCCGGCTACGGTTCGTTCAGCTTCGATTCGAAGCGCTTCGTGACAAGTGTTGGCGGCTTTGCCGACGGTCAGCGTGACGGCGACCAGATTTTCGGCTCGCTGACTGCCGGTTTCGATCATAGCGTCGGCGGGCTGCGACTCACTCCGTTCGCCAGGTTGACGGCATCCTCTTCGAGCCTCGACGCGTTTACCGAAACCGGAGCAGGCATCTATTCGCTGAGCTTCGGCAAGCAGAGCGTCGACAGCCTCGGCGGCACGCTTGGCCTTGCCGGCGGCTATGACATGCCGGTGGCCCTCGGCGTCTTCACACCACGCTTCCGGTTTGAATACACTCACGAATTCTCCGGCTCGAGCGACGTCGATATCCGCTACGCGGATAGTCCGGATGGCCTTGTCTATGGCTTCCAGACGCAGCCTTTGGCGAGTGACCAGGTGATGATCGGCCTGGGCGCCGATCTGCTGCTGCACCAAGGGTTATCCATCGGGCTCGATTATCGCGGCACAATCGGCTTTCAAGACAGCTACAGCCATGCCTTTGGCCTGAGGGTCGGCGGCGGGTTCTGACCATTGCGGCAACGGCTGCTTATCCGTCCCGTAGACGGATGAGCAGCCCCATCGCTAACAGTTCAGTCGCCTTGGGCGCTACGTCCTCAGAACGCCACCGGCCTGCTTGCCGACATTCTCGACGATACGCTTGGCCAGTGCCTCGAAATCCTCGTCGGTCAGTGTCTTTTCAACCGGCTGGATCGACACTTCGATGGCGATCGATTTCTTGCCCTCGCCCAGCGAAGCGCCTTCGAAGATGTCGAAGACCGAGACGGCGGTGATGAGCTTCTTGTCGGCGGCGAGCGCCGCGCGCACCAGCGTGCCGGCCTCGACCGTTTTGTCGACGACGAAAGCGAAGTCGCGCTTGACCGCCTGGAAGGGGGACAGTTCCAGTTTCGGCTTGGTTTTCGTCGGCTTGGCCTTCGGCTCGGGCACGGCATCGACAAACACTTCGAAGCCGCACAGCGGGCCGGAAACATCGAGGCCTTCCAGCGTCTTCGGGTGGAATTCGCCGAAGGTGCCGAGCACGGTTTTCGGACCGAGCTTGATCGTGCCGGAACGGCCGGGATGATACCAGGCCGGGCCGCCGGCCTCGATCTGCAGCCGGTCGACAGGCGCACCGCAGGCTTCCAGTGCGGCGATCGCGTCGGCCTTGGCGTCGAACACGCCGACCGCACCCGAATTGCCGGCCCAGTTGCGGCCTGAGCCGTCGAGCTTGGCGGTGCCGCGGCGCACGCCGGCGGCCACGCGCCGCTGCTGGTCGGCGCCGTCGCCCTCATAGGTGCCCGAGACTTCGAACAGCGCCACGTCGCCGATGCCCTTGTCGGCATTGCGCTGGGCAGCAGCAATCAGGCCCGGCAGCAGCGACGGCCGCATGTCGGACATGTCGGCGGCGATCGGGTTGGCGAGCTTCAGCGCGGTCTGGCCGCCGCCGAACAGCTCGGCGTGCTTGGCCGGAATGAACGACCAGGTGACGGCTTCCATCATGCCGCGCACGGCAAGCGCGCGCTTGGCGGTGCGGGTACGGACCTGCAGCGTGGTGAGGATCCTTGCATTGACCGCGTCATGCGCACCGAGCGGCTGCGGTGCGATGTTGTCGACACCATGGATGCGCATGACTTCCTCGACCAGGTCTGCCTTGCCGTCGACGTCGGGGCGCCAGGACGGCACGGCGACATTGACCACATCGCCCGATCCCTCCGGCTTGAAGCCGAGGCGCGACAGGATGTCGAGGCTTTCCGCCTTGGGAACCTCGATGCCGGTCAGCCTCTTCACTTCCGAAAGCGGGAAGGAAACGATCTTCGACTTGTGGCCGGCATAACCGACGACTTCCATTTCGGTCGGCGTGCCGCCGCAGAAATCGAGCACCAGTTTCGTTGCCAGCTCGACGCCGGGAACCATGAATTCGGGGTCCACCCCGCGCTCGAAACGGTAACGCGCGTCGGTGATGATGCCGAGCGTGCGGCCGGTGCGCGCCGTGGTGATCGGATCCCAAAGGGCGGATTCGATCAGCACATCTGATGTGTTCTCGTCGCAGCCCGAATGCTCGCCGCCCATGATGCCGGCGATGGACTCGACGCCGTTGTCATCCGCGATGACGCACATTTCCGGCGTCAGCGTGTATTCGCGGCCATCGAGCGCCTGCACCTTTTCACCATCGCGCGCGCGGCGCACGACGAGATTGCCGGCAACCTTGCTGGCGTCGAACACATGCAGCGGGCGGCCGCGGTCGAAGGTGACGTAATTGGT
Source organism: Mesorhizobium sp. M7A.F.Ca.CA.004.04.2.1 (assembly GCF_004022825.1). NCBI lineage: Bacteria > Pseudomonadati > Pseudomonadota > Alphaproteobacteria > Hyphomicrobiales > Phyllobacteriaceae > Mesorhizobium > Mesorhizobium sp. M7A.F.Ca.CA.004.04.2.1. The sequence goes on along the minus strand of NZ_RZPH01000015.1, from coordinate 14,370 downwards.
GATGTCGACCAGCGCGCTGATCGGCCTCAGCCCGATGGCGATCAGCCGCTGCTGCAGCCATTTTGGCGACGGCCCATTCTTGACGCCCTTGACCAGCCTGAGCGCGAAGCCGGGACAGAGCTCCGGCGCTTCGATCGTTACCTTGACCGGACACATGCCGTTGCCGACATGCGGCATGATGGCGCCGCCGACGAGGCGGCCAAGCCCGCTCGCCGCCAGATCCCTGGCGATGCCGTAGACGCTGGTCGCATCCGGCCGGTTCGGCGTCAAATTGATCTCGATGACCGGATCGTCGATGTGCGCATAGGCAGCGAAGCTGGTGCCGACAGGCGCATCCTCAGGCAGGTCGATGATGCCGTTGTGCTCGTCGGACAGTTCCAGCTCGCGCTCGGAACACATCATGCCATGGCTTTCGACCCCCCTGATCTTGCCGACCGTCAGCGTCACGTCGATGCCGGGCACATAGGTGCCGGGCGCGGCAAAGGCGCCGATCAGGCCGGCCCGCGCATTGGGCGCGCCGCAGACGACCTGCACGGGTGGCTTGCCGTTGCCCGTATCGACGGTCAGCACGCGCAGCCGGTCGGCATCGGGGTGCTGCACCGCCGTCAACACCCTGGCTATGACGAAGGGTTTCAGGCTCGACTTGTCGTCGACATGCTCGACTTCGAGGCCGATCGAGGTCAGCCGCTCGACGATCTCGTCAAGCGTGGCGTCGGTCTCTAGGTGGTCCTTGAGCCAGGAGAGGGTGAATTTCATGGGACTGTTCCGTCTGGTCTTTTGACGCTTGTTTTCAGATGTCTCGGCAGGTCGTCGGATATATGCAGGAAGGCAAGCTGTTCGCTGACATAGGCATGCTGCGTCGGCTCAAAATCGGCCGGCGCATCCATGGCGCCGAGCATGAAGTAGATGTCGTCCTCCAGCCGCTCGTCGACATAGGCGATGGGTGAGCCGCAGGTGCCGCAGAAGGAGCGCGTCACCGGGCCGTTCTCATACATCTTCAGCGCCTTGCCGGTGAACGCGACCTGATCGACCAGGAAGCCGACAAAGGCCGACATCGGCGCGCCGCTGGCCCGCCGGCAATCGCCGCAATGGCAATAGCTGACGTGATGCGGTTCGACTGATGCCTCGAACCGCACGGCGCCGCAGCGGCAGCCGCCGGCATAGGGCGCTGTCATGCGCTCAGGCCTCCGAACAGCGTCGGCATGTCGAGCGGCCTGAACCCGTAATGCGACAGCCAGCGCACGTCGGCATCGAAGAAGGCGCGCAGGTCCGGCATGCCGTATTTCAGCATGGCGATACGGTCTATGCCCATCCCCCAGGCAAAGCCCTGATATTCGTCCGGATCGAGCCCGCCATGGCGCAGCACGTTGGGGTGCACCATGCCGCAGCCGAGGATCTCCATCCAGTCGGAGCCTTCGCCGAAGCGCACTTCGCCGGGCCTGGAGCGGTCACACTGGATATCGACCTCGAGGCTCGGTTCGGTGAACGGGAAGAAGGACGGCCGGAAGCGCATCTTGACCTGCGGCACCTCGAAGAAGGCCTTGCAGAACTCCTCCAGCACCCACTTCATGTTGGCGACGTTGGCCGTCTTGTCGATCACCAGCCCCTCGACCTGATGGAACATCGGCGAGTGGGTGGCATCCGAATCCTGCCGGTAGGTCTTGCCCGGAATGACGATGCGGATCGGCGGCTTCTTCGTCTCCATGGTGCGGATCTGCACCGGCGAAGTGTGGGTGCGCAGAAGCTTGCGCTCGCCCTTCTCGTCCGGCTGGAAGAAGAAGGTGTCGTGCATCTCGCGCGCCGGATGGCCTTCTGGGAAATTCAGCGCGGTGAAATTGTAGTAATCGGTCTCGATATCGGGACCTTCGGCGATGGAAAATCCGAGGTCGCCGAAGATCGCCGCAATCTCGTCGATGACCTGGCTGATCGGGTGTATACGGCCGCGCTCAGCCGGCGACTGCCGCACCGGCAGCGTCACATCGACCTTTTCGGCGGCGAGGCGCACGGTGATCGCCACATCTTTCAACTCGGCCTTGCGCGCCGTCAGCGCATCTGTGACGCGGTTCTTGAGTCCGTTGATTGCGGGGCCTTTGACCTGACGCTCCTCGGCGGTCATGGCGCCAAGGGTCTTCAGCATCTCGGACACGGCGCCCTTCTTGCCGAAAGCAGCGATGCGCACGGCCTCGATGGCCGGCTCATCGGCGGCCGAGGCGATTTCGGCCAGAAGTGAGTTTTCAAGCGTATCCAGGCCAGTGGTTGCGTCGTTCACGGTCAAAACTCGCTACGTTGGAAATCAGCTCTAAGTGAAAGTCACTTTTAAGTTGAAGTTCAGGCAAAAGAAAAACCCGCGCCAGCCGTGCCAGCGCGGGTTCCCCAAATCAGAATTGCGAATGCTTGGGAAGCGCTGGTCTTAGGCGACAGCGCTTTCAAAAGCGTTCGGCGTGGTGTTCTTCAGATATTCGAGCGCCACCTTGGCCTTGGCGACCAGGGCTGCGAAAGCCTGCGGCTCATGGATGGCCATGTCCGACAGGATCTTGCGATCGATCTCGATGCCCGACTTGTTGAGGCCGTCGATGAAACGGCCATAGGTCAGGCCATGCTCGTGCGTCGCGGCGTTGATGCGCTGGATCCACAGCGCGCGGAACGAGCGCTTGCGGTTCTTGCGGTCGCGGTAAGCGTACTGCAGCGACTTTTCCACCGCCTGCTTGGCGATGCGGATGGTGTTCTTGCGGCGGCCGTAGAAGCCTTTCGCGGCTTTCAGGACCTTCTTGTGCTTGGCGTGCGAGGTGACGCCTCTTTTTACGCGTGCCATGTCATGATCTCCTTAAAAGCAATTCCAGGAAAAGTGCCTTGCGGTTTTCCGTTCGGAATTGCGTAAAACAAATGCGTGTCCAGACCGAATGCCTTATTTGAGCGGGATGTTATCCAAAAAGTCTGCAACTTTTTGGCATCACGCCTTAGAGGCCGTTCGGCAGAAAATTCTTGATGACCTTCTTGCCATCCGGTTCAGCCAGAACCATCGTGCCGCGGGCATTTCGAATGAACTTGTTGGAACGCTTGATCATGCCGTGACGCTTGCCGGCAGCAGCCGACAGGACTTTACCCGTACCTGTGATCTTGAACCGCTTCTTGGCGGCCGATTTGGTCTTCATCTTGGGCATTTTGCTACTCCGTATTGTTGGCGCACTATCGCGCTTCTTGTTCGCTTCGGGCCGACCAAAGCCCGAAAAGCAAATGAAACCGCCACGGCATGCCCTGCCGGGCGGTTTTCTTGAACGGCGGTCCTATACGTTAAAGACGGCCCGCGCGCAACACCTGTGGAGATGCGGCGCTGTGTCCTTGGTCAGGGCAGCGTGAACCAGACCGGCAACATGCCTGACAGCTGGGCTCCGTCTATCAATTCGAAGGCCGGCAGGGCGATGAGAAACACCAGGCCGTCGAGCAGCGTGGTCAGCAGCAGGCGGGGCTTGAAGCTGCCCGTATCGCCCTCCTGGTAGAGCGACAGCTTCGGGAAGAAGCGCGGCACCTTCTCCAGATAGGCCTGGTACGGCGCGCCGAGCGCTTCCTTGAGGAACTTCTCTTCGCGCAGGATGACGATGTGGAAGGCACCCGCGCACAGCAGCGCAAAGAGAATGATGCCGGAGAACGAGCCGATCTGCGCACCGACGCCGGCCGCGGCTACGGTCGAGAACACATAGAGCGGGTTGCGGGTTATCGAGTAGGGCCCACCGGTCACCACCTCGGAAGATTTGCGCCCGCCTATGTAGAGCGTCGCCCAAAGGCGCCCGACGATGCCGAGGAAAATCAGCAGCACGCCGAACATTTCGATCGACTCATGCACCCAGGTTTCAGGCGGAAAACTTGATTGGCCGAACAGCAGTGCCAGAAACAGCACCACCACCAGCACCGCAAGCACCATGCGGCGCATATGCTGATAGCCGCCCAGCCCGTGTGCCTCGACGGGCGCAGACTTGATTTCATTGACCATGGCGGAATCCGATCGTCGAAAAATTTGCCGGCGATCGCAGCTTCTGGCCAAGAAAACAGGGCCTCGCCGATCGTTGGGATGACTTGCAGGATAATTCAGGCGGATTTAATGCACGTCGCCTTTTTTGACTGCCTACCGCCGCTCAATACAGCCAGAAGAGGACGGGAATTACACCGCTTTCCTGTCCGGACTCGATGAGTTCGAAAAACGGTATGGAAACCAGAAACATCAAGCTGTCGCGCAGCGTGTGATTGAAGATGCGCGGTGTGAAGGTGACCTCGGCCTGATCGCGATAAAGTCGGGGATTGGGAAAAAAGCGCGGCACCCGTGCGACGTAGTCCTTGTACGGCGCCCCGAGCACGGTCGTCAAATGCCGTTCCTCGCGCAGCGTGACGATGTGGAACGCGGCCGCGCACAAAACCGCCGACGCTACCGCGACGATCGCGCTGCCGGTCTGGGTGCCGATGCCGACGGCTGCTACGGTGGAGAAAAAATACAGCGGGTTGCGCATCACCGAATATGGGCCGGTTGCAACCACTTCGGCCGACTTGCGGCCGCCGATATAGAGGATCGACCAGAGCCGGCCGCCGATCCCGATCAGTATCAGGGCGATCCCGTGCGCCTCTATGCGTTCGTGGGTTAGTTCATCGTGCGGGGAGCCGCCGAAGATCAGCAAAGCGCAAAAAGCACCGATTAGCAGCGCCAGCAGGACGCGCCGGCGCCGCTGATAGCGACCCATTTCACTCGTAGAACGTGCCGCAGCGGTCATGGCAGAATCCTTTTGCCGCGAGGACCGGCAACCAGAATCCTTGTCGATGCAACTTGCGGAGAAATCATGGCGAAGACAAAACAAACAAAAGGCCGCCGAAGCGGCCTTTGCTTTTGACGGGGATCGCTCTAGCGCGGCGACAGCACCATCATCATCTGGCGGCCTTCGAGCTTCGGTTCCGCCTCGACCTTGGCGATCGTCGCCACTTCCTCGCGGACCTTGTTCAGAAGCTGCATGCCGAGTTCCATATGCGCCATCTCGCGGCCACGGAAGCGCAGCGTCAGCTTGACCTTGTCGCCTTCCTCGAAGAAGCGGCGAACCGCCTTCATCTTGGTCTCGTAGTCATGGCTGTCGATGTTCGGGCGCATCTTGATCTCCTTGATCTCGATGACCTTCTGGTTCTTGCGCGCCTCGGCCGCCTTCTTCTGGTTGGCGTATTTCAGTTTGCCGAGATCGAGTATCTTGACGACGGGGGGCACCGCATTGGGCGATATCTCGACGAGATCGAGCCCAGCCTCTTCGGCGAGCAGCAATGCGTCGTTGATGGAAACATCGCCGCGGTTCTGGCCTTCGGCGTCGATAAGCTGGACCCGGGGAACCCGGATGTCACGGTTGGAGCGCGGGCCATCCTTGGTCGGCGCCGCTGCTTTGAAAGGTCTGCGAATGGTCGTGGTCTCCTTGGCCGTTTCGTTCAGGGTCTGTCAGTGTTGATGCATGGACGCGCCAATGTGGTGAGCGCGCGGGCGGAGTCAATAGCACAGCATTGACAGAAAATCACCCTGATCGCTGCTCTGCACCAAACAAACAACATCGTGAGCACTTTTCGCCACGCCACCGTCCGTGTCACAAGACCGGCGTTGAGGAAAAGCCATGACTGCCACGCCCCCAATCTTTCTGGATGTAGATGGATCGCGCATCGCGGTGCGCCATACTGCTGGCTCTGCGCCAGGCATCGTCTGGCTCGGCGGCTACAAGTCGGACATGCTGGGCACGAAAGCTCAGACGCTGTCGGACTGGGCGGCAAGCGAGGGCCGAGCCTTCCTGCGCCACGATTATTCCGGCCATGGCGAATCCGGCGGCGCCTTCGCCGACGGCACGATTTCGACATGGCTTGCACAAAGCCTTGCCGTGTTCCGGCATTTCACCCGGGGCAGCCAGATCCTGGTCGGCTCCTCGATGGGCGCCTGGATCGCGCTGCGCATGGTGCAGGAATTGCGCAAGGCAGGCGATAGCAACGTCGCCGGCCTGGTGCTGCTGGCGCCGGCCCCGGATTTCACCGCCGAACTGGTCGAACCGGTGCTGACCAAGGCGCAGAAGCGCGATCTCGCCAAAAAAGGGTTCTTCGAAGAGCCGTCGGACTATTCCACGGAACCCTACATCTACACCCGCGCGCTGATCGAGGACGGGCGCGACAACCTGACAATGACAGGCCCGATCGACACCCATTGCCCGGTGCACATCCTGCAGGGCCTGGCCGATGCAGATGTGCCGGCAAGCCATGCGCTGAAGCTGGTCAGCCTGCTGCCCGCCGACGACGTGACACTGTCACTGATCCCCGACGGCGACCATCGCCTGTCGCGACCGCAGGATCTCGACATGCTGGTTAGGGCTGTCGATGCGATGGCGCAGAGGGGAAACTGATGCGCCTTTCCATCCCGATATCCGCCTCCGT
>NZ_RZPH01000015.1:0-7931 GCF_004022825.1 Mesorhizobium sp. M7A.F.Ca.CA.004.04.2.1 | reverse complement strand
GTGCGACGCAGATCGAGACGGCAAGCTGGGTGACGACGATCTGCCTGGCCATGGCGATCGAGAGCCTGTGGCTGTCATGGCGCACGAAAATGCCTGTCATCACCGCCTGGTCGACGCCGGGCCTGGCGCTGATCGCGGCATCGAGCGGCTTTTCGATGAGCGAGGCCGTCGCCGCCTTCATCGTCACCGGCGTCCTTCTGATCGCCACAGGGCTGTTTCGGCCCCTGACCAAGCTGATCTCGAGGATACCGCCCTCCGTTGCCTCGGGCATGCTGGCCGGCATCGTCGTCACCTTCGCGCTCAATGCGGTGAAAACCATTCCAATCGACCCGTGGCTGATCCTGCCGCTGATCGCTGCCTTCTTCGTTATCAGGCTGTTCAACCCGGCGCTGTCGGTGCTGGCGGTTCTGATCGGCGGTGGCCTCGCCGCTTTCCTCACCGGCCGTGTCGGTGGCCTGCCGACACCGGAACTGTCGACGCTGACGCTGATTGCGCCTGACTTCACCACCAAGGCGGTGATCGGCCTGGCACTGCCGCTCTACCTCGTCACCATGGCGTCGCAAAACCTGTCCGGCCTCGCCGTGCTGCGCGCCGCCGGCTATCACCCGGAGCCCGGCCCGCTGATCGGCGTCACGGGCCTGTTTTCGTTGCTGTCGGCGCCGTTCGGCGGCTCGACGACCAATCTGGCGGCGATCTCGGCGGCGATCTGCACCGGACCGGACGTCCACCCCGATCCCGCCGAGCGCTGGAAGACCGGGCCGTTCTATGCGCTCGCCTATCTCATCTTTGCGATTTTCGGCGCTTCGCTGGTGGCGATCTTCGCGGTGCTGCCGCAGAGCCTGATCGTGCTGGTGGCAGGCCTGGCGCTGATGGCGTCGCTCGCCAACGCGCTGTCTATCGCGCTGAAGGAAGAGGCGGATCGCATGGCCGCCACCGTCACCTTTGTCGTCACCGCGTCGGGTCTGACGCTGTTCGGCGTTGGCGCCGCATTCTGGGGCCTGATTGCCGGGCTGGTCGTGCTTTTCCTCGATATGATCAAAAAGCGATAATCATTTCAGATGCTTGTCCGGATTTGGCGGACATTGTCTTGAATCGCCGTTTTTCTCTTCCCATTTCGATTCCACGCAGCCCGGATTTGGCTGTCTCCAACCGAAGGAATGGGAGAAAATGAACGCATCCGCATTGATCCGTCCGGCCTGGACGCCGGCAACCATCGCGTTGATGGTTGTAGGTTTCATGGTGTTCTGGCCACTCGGCTTCGCCATGCTCGCCTACATCATCTGGGGCGACCGCCTCGATGGCTTCAAGCGTGACGTCAACCGCGCGACCGACGGCATCTTCGCCGGCTGCCGCCGCGGTTCCGACAAGGCCGCGCGCTGGGGCAATGGCTCCGCCCGCACCGGCAACGTCGCTTTCGACGACTGGCGCGAAAAGGAACTTGAGCGGCTGAACGAAGAGCGCCGCAAGCTCGACGAGATGCTGACCCAGTTCGACGAGTATGCCCGCGAATTGCGCCGCGCCAAGGACCAGGACGAGTTCGACCGGTTCATGGCCAACCGCAACAAGTCGACGGCTCCGACGAAGACCGATCCAAGCACCGGAACGACGACCACCAAGCGTGGCAAGGGCTCGAACCTGCTTGACGACTGAGGCCAAGCGACTGGCCACATCGTGAAAAAACGGCGTCGCGCGAGCGGCGCCGTTTCTTTTTTGTTCTAGTCGTTTTTCTCGAATCGCGTATCGTCCCGCCATGACTCTCGGCTTCTTTCGCAATCTGACAAAGCCCAAGCCCACGCCTGTCGTGGAGCGCGAATATTGCGTCGCCGGCCGCACGCTGCCGCTTAAGATCGTCGAGAGCGCCAGGGCGCGCCGAATGACGCTGCGCATCGATTCAGGCGGCCAGGGTCTACGCATAACCGTGCCGCCAGGCCTGCGCCGCGGCGAAGTGGACAGGTTCCTCGAGCGGCACCAGGACTGGCTGGAGCAGCGACTGGCCAAGGTGCCGACGCGGCCGCAGGTGCGGCCCGGCATCAGGATCCCGCTGCGCGGCGTGCCGCACCGCATCGTCCATGAACCGTCAAAGCGCGGCACCGTCACCGTGTCGCGCGACGAACGTGGTCCGCTCTTGATCGTGCATGGCGACCGCATACATCTGCCGCGCCGCCTCGCCGATTTCCTCAAGCGCGAGGCCAAGAAGGAAATCGAGAAGCTGGTGGCCAAACACACCGAGGCGCTCGGCAAGCGCGCCAAGGCTATCCGCTTCAAGGACACATCAAGCCGCTGGGGGTCATGCACCTCCGAAGGCAATCTGTCCTTTTCCTGGCGCATCATGATGGCGCCGTCGCCGGTCATCAACTACCTCGTCGCGCATGAAGTGGCGCATCTCAAGGAGATGAACCACGGTCCGAAATTCTGGAAATTGTGCGAAAAGCTCTGCCCCGACACCGATCGCTGCAAGGACTGGCTGAAGCGCAATGGCGGTGCGCTGCAGGCGATCATGTTCGAGTAGATCGCTCAGTCGTCGTTGGCGGCGTTCAAGTCCTCAGGCCGTAGCCCCTCATCGCCATGATGCGGCCACGGCAGGAAATTGCCGTCGAATTCATCGCTGCCAAAATAGTCGAGCGCGCGGTGCGCCTCGGCGCCGTCGAAGGCGGCCTTGTCGATCAGGTGCGCGATGACCTCGCGCGCCTGCGCGATCTTCTGCCTGAGTTCGGCAATTGTCCTGTCGGTCATGGTCATGCTCCCGCAGTGTGTCCTGTTCATCCATAGGTAGCGCCTTTGGCCGCGCCGGCAAACAGCATGCTTTTTCTCGACTCTTTTCGCTTTTCATGCCAATTCCCGCGCCATGGCACTCGACATCAAGATCTGCGGCTTGAAGACCGACGCGGCAATGGCCGCGGCGCTGGCCGGCGGCGCCAGCCATGTCGGGTTTATCTTCTTCGCCAAAAGCCCACGCTATGTCGAACCCGCCGAGGCTGGCCGCCTGCGCGAGGCGGCGCGCGGCAAGGCGATGGCGGTTGCTGTCATCGTCGATGCCAGCGACGCTTTCCTGGATGAAATCCTTGCCCAAATGCAGCCCGACATGCTGCAACTGCATGGCGCGGAAACGCCCGAGCGCGTCGCCGAGGTCAAAGCCCGTTATGGTTTGCCGGTGATGAAGGCGCTGCCGCTCAGCGAGGCTGCCGATCTCGAACGGATAAAGCCATTCATCGGCATATCAGACCGGTTCCTGTTCGACGCCAAGCCGCCGAAAGGCTCAGAACTGCCGGGCGGCAATGGTGTTGCCTTCGACTGGCGCATTCTTGTCGGCCTTGACGGCGGCGTCGATTACATGCTTTCCGGTGGGCTCAACGCCGCCAATATCGGCGATGCCCTTCGGCTTGCCGACCCGCCCGGAATAGACATTTCCTCAGGCGTGGAAAGCGCACCGGGCGTCAAGGATCCGGCGCTGATCGAACAGTTTTTCCGGGCCGTCAGGACCGCGCGGAACACCCGCGCAGCCTAGTAGTGCCTTAAACCAGAGCATGTCCCGGAAAAGTGGGAACCGGTTTTCCGACAAGGACATGCTTCATAAGTCAAGATGCCAGGAGATCGGCGATGAACAAGCCGGCGACACCCAATTCCTTCCGCACCGGACCCGATGAACAGGGCATGTTCGGCATTTTCGGCGGTCGTTTCGTTGCCGAAACGCTGATGCCGCTGATCCTCGATCTGGAGCAGCACTGGAACGAGGTCAAGAACGATGCGAATTTCAGGGCCGAGCTGACTGACCTGTCGACCCATTATGCCGGGCGACCCTCGAAGCTCTATTTCGCCGAAGGCCTCACGAAGCATCTCGGCGGCGCAAAGGTCTATTTCAAGCGCGAGGATTTGAACCACACCGGTTCGCACAAGATCAACAACTGCCTCGGCCAGATCCTGCTGGCCAAGCGCATGGGCAAGAAGCGCATCATCGCCGAGACCGGCGCCGGCCAGCATGGCGTGGCATCGGCCACGGTCGCGGCCCGCTTCGGCTTCCCCTGCGTCGTCTATATGGGCGCCACCGACGTCGCCCGGCAAAGCCCCAATGTCTTCCGCATGAAGCTGCTCGGCGCCGAAGTGCGCCCGGTGACCGCTGGTCACGGCACGCTGAAGGACGCCATGAACGAGGCGTTGCGCGACTGGGTGACCAATGTCGAGGACACCTATTACCTGATCGGCACCGCCGCCGGCCCGCATCCCTATCCGGAGCTGGTGCGCGACTTCCAGTCGGTAATCGGCACCGAAGCGCGGGCGCAGATCCTAGAGCAGGAAGGCCGACTGCCGGACACCATCATCGCCGCTGTCGGCGGTGGTTCGAACGCCATCGGCCTGTTCCATCCCTTCCTCGACGACAAAGAGGTCCGCATCATCGGCATCGAGGCCGGCGGACGCGGCCTTGACGGCATCGAGCATTGCGCCTCGATGAATGCCGGCGCGCCGGGCGTGCTGCATGGCAACCGCACCTATCTCCTGCAGAACGCCGACGGACAGATCATGGACGGCCATTCTATCTCGGCCGGTCTCGATTATCCCGGCGTCGGCCCCGAGCATTCCTGGCTGCGCGATTCAGGCCGCGTCGAATACGTGCCGATCCTCGACGACGAGGCGCTCGAGGCCTTCAAGCTGACGACGCGCGTCGAAGGCATCATCCCGGCGCTGGAATCCGCGCATGCCATTGCGCATGCGGTGAAGATCGTGCCCGCCATGGACAAGGACCAGATCGTCATCGTCAACCTGTCCGGCCGTGGCGACAAGGACGTGCATACGGTGGCCTCGATGCTGGGTATGGAGATCTAGGCCCCTTTGGACAGTTTCGATTTGGGAGTTGATTATGAGCAAAATTCGTCCAAAGGGCCAGACATGGTGACCCGCATCGACCGCCGCATGGCAAAACTGAAAGCCGAAGGCCGCCCGGCGCTCGTCACCTATTTCATGGGCGGCGACCCTGACTACGACACCTCCTTGTCGATTATGAAGGCACTGCCCAAGGCCGGCGCCGACATCATCGAGCTCGGCATGCCGTTTTCCGACCCGATGGCCGACGGCCCGGCGATCCAGGCGGCGGGCCTGCGGGCGCTGAAGGGCGGCCAGACGCTGGTCAAGACGCTGAAGATGGCGGCCGACTTCCGGACCAGTGACAATGAAACGCCGATCGTGCTGATGGGCTACTACAATCCGATCTACATCTATGGCGTCGACCGCTTCCTCAAGGACGCGATCGCCAGCGGCATTGACGGGCTGATCGTCGTCGACCTGCCGCCCGAGATGGACGAGGAACTGTGCATTCCGGCGCTCAAGGCCGGCATCAATTTCATCCGGCTGGCGACACCGACGACCGACGACAAGCGCCTGCCGAAAGTGCTGCAGAACACGTCGGGCTTCGTCTACTATGTGTCGATGACCGGCATCACCGGCTCGGCGCTGGCCGACACCGGCAAGGTGGCGGCGGCGGTCAAGCGCATCAAGGGCCACACCGACCTGCCGGTCTGCGTCGGCTTCGGCGTCAAGACCGCCGAGCAGGCCCGGGTGATCGGCGCCAATGCCGACGGTGTCGTCGTCGGCACCGCGATCGTCAATGCGGTTGCCAATGTGCTGGGACCGAAGGGCGAAAAGACCGCCGATCCGGCCGAAGCCGTCGCCACGCTGGTCAGCGGCCTTGCGCAAGGCGTGCGTTCGGCCCGCCTTGCTGCTGCCGAATAGTTCTCCTACCTCTTCCCAATCCTCGTCAGGACAGGAGCCGAAGCGATGAACTGGATCACCAATTACGTTCGCCCGAAGATCAATTCGATGCTCGGCCGGCGCACCGACATGCCCGAGAACCTCTGGATCAAGGATCCGGAGACCGGCGAGATGGTGTTCCACAAGGACCTGGAATCCAACCAGTTCGTCATTCCGTCGTCCGGCCATCACATGAAGATCTCGGCCAAGGAGCGGCTGAAATTCTTCTTCGATGGCGGCAAATACGAGACCCTGGACAACCCCAAGGTGATGCAGGATCCGCTGAAATTCCGCGACGAGAAGCGCTATGTCGACCGGTTGAAGGACGCCAAGGCCAAGACCGGCCTTGAGGACGCGATCATCAATGCGCTGGGCACCGTCGAGGGTCTGCCGGTGGTGGTCACGGTGCAGGATTTCGCCTTCATGGGCGGCTCGCTCGGCATGGCCGCTGGCGACGCCATCGTGCATGGCTTCGAAGTGGCCCTGCAGCGCAAGCGGCCGCTGATCCTGTTCGCCGCTTCCGGCGGCGCGCGCATGCAGGAAGGTATTTTGTCCCTGATGCAATTGCCGCGGACAACGGTTGGTGTCGACCGGCTGAAGGAAGCCGGCCTGCCCTACATCGTCGTTTTGACCAACCCGACCACGGGCGGCGTGACCGCCTCCTATGCCATGCTGGGCGACGTGCACATTGCCGAGCCCGGCGCGCTGATCGGCTTTGCCGGACCGCGCGTCATCGAACAGACGATCCGCGAGAAATTGCCCGACGGCTTCCAGCGCTCCGAATATCTGATGGAGCACGGCATGGTCGACATGGTCGTATCCAGGCTGGAAATGCGTGAAACGATCGCGCGCCTGCTCAAGATGCTGCTCAAGCTGCCGGAAGAGCAAAAAACGCTGGAGCCGGAAATCCTGCCGCCGGCGGTGGTCGCCGCGGAAGCTCGGCCGCAAGCCTGAAGCGACACGAAGCGCCGCGACCGCGATTGCACGGGTGCTTCGGCGCGCTGTAGCTTTTGATTGCCATAGCCATCCGAAACCGATTCTGGTTTTCACGGCTCATGCGCTAGGATTCTGCCATGACGACGCTTGCCGCCGACCGCGAAATCGAAGCCCTGATGGCGCTTCATCCGAAAGGCTTCGACCTTTCGCTCGACCGCATTTCGCGGCTGCTGGAGCGGCTTGACGATCCGCAGGATCGGCTGCCACCGGTCATCCACATCGCCGGCACCAACGGCAAAGGCTCGTGCGCCGCCTTTTCGCGCGCCCTGCTCGAGGCAGCGGACTACCGCGTCCATGTTCACACCTCGCCGCATCTGGTCAACTGGTATGAGCGTTACCGGCTGGCCGCCGATGGCGGCGGCAGGCTGGTCGAGGACAGGGTTTTCGCCGATGCTATTGCCCGTGCGGCCAGAGCCAATGAAGGCGAGAAGATCACCGTCTTCGAGATTCTCACCGCCGTCACCTTCCTCTTGTTTTCCGAACACCAGGCCGACGCCGCCATCATCGAGGTCGGGCTCGGCGGCCGCTTCGACGCGACCAATGTCGTCAAGGAGCCGGCCGTGTCAGTGATCATGCCGGTGTCGCTCGACCACGAGGCCTATCTCGGGGACCGTGTCGAACTGATCGCGGCCGAAAAGGCCGGTATTATCAAGCCCGGCTGTCCGGTGGTCATCGGCGCGCAGGAGAGCGAAACGGCGCTGCAGGTGCTGATCGAAACCGCCGAGCGGCTTGAATGCCCCACCTTCGTCTACGGCCAGGACTTCCTTGCCTTCGAGGAAAACGGCCGCATGGTCTACCAGGACGAAGACGGCTTGATGGACCTGCCACCGCCCAGGCTGCCCGGACGCCATCAGTTCGCCAATGCGGCGGCGGCGATCGCCGCGGTCAAGGCGGCCGGTTTCGAGATCAGCCATCGCGCCGCCGAAAAGGCGATGATCAATGTCGCCTGGCCAGGGCGTATGCAGAAGCTGATGCAGGGCCGGCTGGCCGAACTGGCACCCAAGGGCGCCGATATCTGGCTCGACGGTGGCCACAATCCGGGGGCCGGCGTGGTGGTTGCCGAAGCGTTGGCCGAGCAGGAAGAGAAGAACCCGCGTCCGCTGTTCCTCATCTCGGGCATGATCAACACCAAGGACCAGAGCGGCTATTTCCGTGCCTTCAAGGGCCTCGCCCGGCATGTCTACACGGTGCCGGTG
>NZ_RZPH01000159.1:0-8551 GCF_004022825.1 Mesorhizobium sp. M7A.F.Ca.CA.004.04.2.1 | reverse complement strand
AGTTCTTGCTGATCGCTTCCTTGGCCTTGCCCTGCTCGTCGAGCGTCGGAAACACTGCTGCGGCATAGGATTCCGCCGGAGGCAGCTTTGCCAGCACGTCCGCCGGGATCTTGCCATTCTTGGCGAGATCGTTGAAGCGGATCGGGTGGCAATAACCCTTCAGCCAGCCGATCTGGCCTTCGTCGGAGTAGAGGTACTCCATCCACAGCTTGGCTGCGTTCGGATGCGGCGCGTAGGCGCTGATCGCCTGCACGTAGACGCCGGCGACGACACCGGTCTTCGGCACGACGACGTCGACGGGCGGATTGCCCTTCAGCGTGTCGCGGCCGGCGAGCGCATTGTAGTCCCAGTTGATCAGGATCGGGGTCTGGCCCTGGGCGAGGGTTGCCGGCTTGCCAACGACCGGAACGAAATTGCCGGCGGCGTTGAGCTTCTTGAAGAAGTCGAGGCCAGCGGTGCCGGCGGCTTCACCGGCTGCAGCGCCACCGGAAAGGCCTGCAGCGTAGACCGCCTGGATGGCTTGGTTCGAGGCGCGCGGATCGCCGGCAAGAGCAACCGCGTTGGCGAATTCCGGCTTCAAGAGGTCAGCCCAGTCGCTCGGTGATTCCTTGACCAGATCCTTGTTCACCATGAACGACAGCACGCCGTAATAGTCGCCGTACCAGAAGCCCTCGGCATCCTTGGCGCTGTCGGGGATCGAGTCCCAGGTCGACACCTTGTAGGGCTGGATCAGGCCGTCGGCCTTGGCGGTCGGGCCGAAGGACAGGCCGACGTCGATGACGTCGGGCGCCTGCGGGCCCTTGTTGTCCTTGTTGGCCTTGATCGCCTCGATCTCGTCGCCGGAACCGGCATCGGGATTGAGTTCGTTGACGGTGATTTCCGGATACTTCGCCTTGAAGCCTGCAATGACGTCGCCGTAGCCGCACCAGTCATGCGGCAGCGCGATGGTGGTGAGCTGGCCTTCCGCCTTGGCGGCCTTGACGAGATCGTCCAGCGAATCCGCGGACGAAATCACCGTCGACGCGAAAAGCGCCGCGGCCGAAAGGGAAAGCACTTTCCCCGTGAATTTGAACATGTGTTCTCTCCGTTGAACTGACGCCGTTGGACGCCTGCGATGCGGTATCGTTTTCATGTGACAGCCAGATGAAAGCTTTGTGAAAGCGGCTGCTCGCAGTGCGAAAAAGTAAACTCTTTTTAACCTGATGTAGCAATCGCTCCGCGATTCTTTTTCCGGCTAACTAGTTTTTGCCTTGCCCGTCATCCTCCCCCTTGTTTTCATAGCCCCTTTTCAGATCACTTTGCGGCGCGGAAAACGCCTCAGACCGTGCCGGCGATGGCGTTTTCGAGCAAGGTCAGCGCCGCCTTCTTGGTCAGCTTGACCGGGTTGCCGCCGGCAGTCGGATCGACCACCGCCATATCGGCGATCAGCATCTTACGTTTCTTGTCCATATCGAGCCCCTTGATAAGGCCGGGCAGTGCATGCGGCACCTTCAGTTCCTTGCGAAGCTTGATGATCGCCTTGGCGAAGCCGTCAAAGCCGCCCTTGATGCCGCAATAGGCGGCGAGCCGGCCGATACGCTCCTCGATGGAGTCCCGGTTGAAGGCCAGAACATAGGGCATGAACACCGCGTTGGTCATGCCGTGATGGGTGTCGTAGAGCGCGCCGACCGGGTGCGACAGCGAATGGATGGCGCCGAGCCCTTTCTGGAAGGCGGTGGCGCCCATGGCGGCGGCGCTCATCATATGGGCGCGCGCAACGAGATCCCCGCCGTTGGCATAGGCCTTCGGCAGGTTCTCGAAGACCAACCTCACACCTTCGACGGCGATGCCGTCGGCCATCGGATGGTAGCCGGGCGCGCAATAGGCTTCGAGGCAATGGGCCAGCGCATCCATGCCGGTACCGGCGGTGATGAAGCCCGGCATGCCGACCGAAAGCTCCGGATCGGCAATGACGATAGCCGGCAACAATTTGGGATGGAAGATGACTTTCTTGGTGTGCGTGGCCTCATTGGTGATGACGCCGGCGCGGCCAACCTCCGATCCGGTCCCGGCGGTGGTCGGCACGGCGATGATCGGCGCGATGGCATCCGAATTGGCGCGCGTCCACCAGTCGTCGACATCCTCGAAATCCCACACCGGCCGCGTCTGCCCGGCCTGGAAGGCGATCAGCTTGCCGAGATCGAGCGCCGAGCCGCCGCCGAAGGCGATGACGCCGTCATGCTTGCCCTTCTTGAACACGGCGATGCCGGCGGTCAGGTTGGATTCGACCGGGTTCGGCCTGACCTCGGAGAAAACGCCGTAAGGGACCTTCGCATCGTCGAGGATCTCTAGGGTCGAGGCGACGACCGGCAGTTTCGCCAGTCCAGGATCGGTGACGAACAACGGCCGCTTGATGCCGGTGGCCGCCAGCACCTCAGGCAATTCCTTGATGCGGCCGGCGCCGAAGCGGACGGTGGTGGGGTAGTTCCATTTGGAGATCAGCTTGGACATTTTTGTCTTTCAATAAATCAGATGGCTTCGCGCAGATGGAATGATTTCGGCCTGGTGAGATTGTCATAGCCGATGGCCGACAAGCCCGCGCCCTTGCCGGTGTCCTTGACGCCGGTCCAGACCAGTGCCGGATCGAGGTAGTCGCAGCGGTTCATGAACACCGTGCCGGTCTCGACCCGATTGCCGATCGCGACGGCATGCTCGGTATCGCGGGTCCAGATCGAAGCCGTCAGCCCGTAAGGACTGTCGTTCATCAGAGCGATCGCCTCTTCGTCGTTACGCACCTTCATGATGCCGACGACCGGGCCAAAGCTCTCTTCGCGCATGACGCTCATCTGATGATCGACTTCTGTCAGCACTTCCGGTGCCAGATAAGGCGAACCGGCCTTGTCGTTAGCCACCTTCATGTCGATGTGCGCCTTGGCACCCTTGCGCAGCGCTTCGGCCTTCTGTTCGCGGATCAGATCGGCGAAGCGCGCCTGCGCCATCGGTCCCATCGTCGTCGCCTGGTCGAGCGGGTTGCCGACGACATAGTTCTTGGTCTCGGCGATGAAGCCTTCGACGAATTCGTCATAGACCTTTTCGTGCACATAGACGCGTTCGATGCCGCAGCAGCACTGGCCGGAATTGTAGAAGGCGCCGTCGACCAGATTGGCGATCGCATGATCCATCTTGGCGTCCGGCAGCACATAGGCCGGATCCTTGCCGCCCAGCTCGAGGCCGAGCGTCATGAAGGTGCCGGCCGCCGCCTTTTCGATGGCGCGGCCACCGCCGACCGAACCGGTGAAATTGACATGGTCGATCTTTCCCGAGCCGAGCAGCCTTTCGGTCTGGGCGTGATTGAGCACGACATTCTGGAACACGCCCTTGGGCAGGCCGATCTTGTCGAACGCCTGCTGAAAGCGCTCGCCGACCAGCAGCGTCTGCGCCGCATGCTTGAGGATGACGGTGTTGCCGGCCATCAGCGCCGGCACGATGGTGTTGACGGCGGTGAGATAGGGATAATTCCACGGCGCGATCACCATGACCACGCCGAGCGGGTCCTTCTTCACATAACGGCGGAAGCCGTCCTTCGGGTTGGAGGCAGGCACCGACTTGAGCGCCTGCTCGGCGATCTCGACCATATAGGTGGTGCGTTCCCTGACGCCGCCGAACTCGCCGCCGTAGCGTACGGGCCGCCCCATCTGCCAGGCGATCTCCGGCACGATCTCGTCTGATATCGCGACCAGCGCTTCCAGCATGGCGAGCATGTACTTGCCGCGCTCGACGATCGGCGTCTCAGCCCATTTCTCTTGCGCCGCCTTGGCGCGTTCCACCGCTGCATTGATCGCCTGGTCGGTCGCGATCGGTCGCTCGGCATAGATCGAACCGTCGATGGGGGATATGAGTTTGACCGTCTCGGTCATTTTGTAAGTCCTCGTATTCTACAACAAAATCGTATGGCCTGGCACTGCCCCTCATCTGCCTGCCGGCACCCTCTCCCCCACGGGGAGAGGGTAAGAGTGAAGGGGCGCCGACGAACCGTCGATACCTAGTACCGCTCGAACCCTCTGTGCAGTTCCCAATCCGTGATGCGGCGGTCGTATTCAAGCTGCTCCCACTTTGCGGTGTGGACATAATGTTCGAGCACATCCTCGCCGAGCGCCTGCTTGAGCATCTTCGACTTCGCAAGCGTCTCGGTGGCATCGCGCAGCGTCTTCGGAATCTCCGGCAGGCGCGATGCCTGATAGGCATCGCCGACGAACGGCTTCTGCAATTCCAGCTTCTCGTCGATGCCGGCAAGGCCGGCGGCGATCAGCGCTGCGAACGCAAGATACGGGTTCAGATCGGCGCCGCCGATGCGGCATTCCATGCGGATGCCCTTGGTGCCCTCGCCGCACAGGCGGAAGCCGGCGGTACGGTTGTCCTCGCTCCACATGATCTTGGTCGGCGCGAAGGTGCCGGCCTGGAAGCGCTTGTAGGAGTTGATGTAGGGCGCCAGGAACCAGGTGAATTCCTTGGCGTATTTGAGCTGGCCGGCGGCCCATTGCTGGCCAAGCGTCGACAGCGTCCAGTCGGCCGCCTTATCGAAGAACAACGGCGTCTTGCCGTCGGCGCTCCACAGCGAATTGTGGATGTGGCTGGAATTGCCGGCGAGCCCGTAATTGTATTTGGACATGAACGAAATCGCCTTGCCCTCGGACTCCGCGATTTCCTTGGCGCCGTTCTTGAGGATGACGTGACGGTCGGCCATGTCGAGCGCCTCGGCGTAGCGCACATTGATCTCTTCCTGACCCGGACCCCACTCGCCCTTGGAATTCTCGATCGGAATGCCGGCCGCTTCCATCTCGTTGCGAAGCCGGCGCATGACGCCCTCTTCCTTGGTGGTGATACCGATCTGGTAGTCGCCGATATAGGGCGATGCGGTATCGAGACCTTGCCAGTGCTTCTTGCGGGCGGAATCGTATGTCTCGTTGAACAGATAGAATTCAAGCTCGGAAGCAAAATAGCCTATATAGCCGCGCTCCGTCAGCCGCTTGACCTGCTTCTTCAAGATGGCGCGCGGCGAATGTGGCAGGTCATCATGGGTGTGGTGGTCGAGCACGTCGCAGATCACGAGTGCGGTCTTTTCCAGCCAGGGAATGCGCCGCAGCGTGGCCAGATCCGGCTTCATGACGAAGTCGCCATAGCCCTTCGACCAGCTCGCCGCCTTATAGCCCGGCACCGGCTCCATATCGATGTCGGCGGCCAGCAGATAGTTGCAGCCATGCGTTTCGTCATGCGCGGAATCGACGAAGTACTGCGCCAGGAAGCGTTTTCCCGCCAGCCGTCCCTGCATGTCGACGATGCAGGCCAGCACGGTGTCGATCTCACCGCTGGAGACCGCTTTCTTCAACTGATCGAACGAGAAATTTCCGGCCATTCCTTTGGCACTCCAGCACTTGTCGATTGAAAGGGATAAACGTAGCCATGGCCGGCGCGAGGCCGGCCATGGCCATATAGGGCGATATCAGGCGCCAGCTTCGCCGATAGCCACCTCGGCTGCCCTGATCGCGGCCTGGCGTTTGGCGATCTGATCACCGATCGGCGGACCCTGGAACCGGCGGTTCTCGAAACCGAACCAAAGCACGGCGGTCAGCAAGATGAAGCCTATGGTGATGTAAAGCACCTTGTCGTTCGGCGGCTGGATGGCGATGTAGAAGATGATCACCATGCCGACAATCGACAGCGCACAGAAGAGCTTGAACAGTCCGGCGCCCAGGTTCCACGGGCCAGGATTAGGCCACTTGGCCGTGCCGAATGCGACCATGCCGAGTGCGATCGGGATTGTGAACGACAGGAACAGGAACACCAGCGTCGAATTGACGACGATGGTGTAGATGTTGGTGCCGCCGATCGAAATAAACTGGGCAAGGAACACATACAGGATTTCGAGGATCGCGGCCGTCCAGATCGCATTGACCGGCGTGCGCCAGGTCGGGTTGACCTTGGCGAGAGCCGCGGAGCCAACGGGCATGCCGCCGTCGCGGGAGAAGGCAAACAGCATGCGCGAAGCCGAGGTCACGGTGGCCAGGCCGCAGAGGAACTGCGAAATCAGGATGGCGAGATAGAGCAGCTCCTTGAGCCACACGGGCAGGATCGCGTCCATCGTCGAGAAGAAGACGCTCCAGCCCTGCTTGGCGCCGGCAGCCAGGTCCGGGATCGCGAGAACGATTGCGCACAGCATCACCCAGCCGATCAGAGACGACCACAGCACCGACGAAATGATCGCCCGCGGAACGGAGTGTGCTGCCTTGACGGTCTCCTCGGAGGTGTGGGCCGAGGCGTCATAGCCGGTGATGGTATAGACGGGCAGAAGCAGGCAGAGCAGGAACAGGTACATCATGGAGTCGGTTTGCGGAAAAACACCGCCGCCCGCATCGCCTGAATAGTTTGTGAACGTCCACAGCCGGCTGATGTCGATTGCCGGTGCGAACACCAGGCAGGCCACGATCAGCACTGCTGTTGCGCCCAGGATAAGAAAGCCCGAAGCATCGGTGAGCATTGCCGTCAGTTTGATGCCGAAATGGTTGAACAGCGCCTGCAGCACGGTGATGAAGGCGACAAACCCGACGATTTCGCCCGGCGTGCCGGTGATGCCGAACCAGCTTCCGAATGTTCCAACGAAGAAGAAAGCGGTGCCGATGTTGATGGCGCCGAGCACGGTGATCAGGCCGAACAGGTTTAGCCAGGCCGTCAGCCAGCCGGTGAAGCGGTTGCCGAGGATCGACGACCAGTGATAGAGGCCGCCGGCGGTTGGAAATGCCGAGGCGATCTGCGCCATGGCAAGGGCGAAGAAGCCCGACACGCAGCAGCCGACGATCCAGCCGATGCCCGCACCTGCGCCGCCGATCGACGATGTGGCTTGCGCGAAGGAGTTGATGCCGCCCGAAAGGATGCAGATGATCGAGAACGATATCGCGAAATTCGAGAAGCGGCTCATGCTTCGCGACAGTTCCTGGGCATAGCCCATGCCGTGGAGAACCTTCAGGTCCTCCTTCTTGTCAACGTCCGTATAATCCGGTCCTGCCATTTTCATTCCCCTGTGGTTCTAATTGGCCGATTGAACTGACTTTCCGACTGAAGGCGATCTGGAATATCCGGCCTCCTCTGGCTCCAGATCCGAAAAAATGCCCGTGAGCAGATCCGCCCATTTCCGCTGCCCGGTCTCGCCGGCGATTTCGTCGTTGCGGATTTCGATCATCGCGCAGGGCAGGCCGCGCGATCGCGCATGCCGTTCCAGCGTGAAATAGACGCGGTCGGCAGGCGAATACGGCTCGTTGACGCCGACGGTGACGCCGGCAAGCCGCTTCAGCGCCGATATCAGCGGCGCCGCCAGCCGGCGATCCTCGTCGTGGATGATGCCGATATGCCAGGGCCGGTTTTTGGATTTGTAGACCGGCGTGAAGGAGTGGACCGAAACCAGCCGCGTTTCCTGACCATGTGACAGCCTGTTGTCGATGATACCGGCAATCGTGTCGTGGAAAGGCTGCCATGACAACGCGACACGCGCCGCCCGCTCGCTTTGCGACAGGCCGGCATTGCCCGGTATGGCCGTTGTCTCACTGACCGGCGGCACCAGGTCGGGCGCGTCGAGCGGCCGATTGCAGTCGATGACAAGGCGCGAAATGCAGGTTTCGACCAGAGTCGCGTCAAGCGCCTGCGCCATGCGGAGGGCAACCGGCAGCGCGCCGGGATCCCAGGCGATGTGGCGCGACAGGTCCTCGGCGGCAAGGCCGAGCGTGCCGAATTCGGCCGGCAGGTAGTTCGAGGCGTGATCGCAGGTCAGCACGAATGGGCTCGATCCGGCGGGGTTCGTCACCCTCACGGTATCAGACGATGCAAGGCTGGCGGGCCGTGCTTTCTCCATACTCTGCCGTCCCCGGGGAGCGCTGTATCGTATGTTACGTATTTTGCCTCATTGCGTCCCTGTGGATGATTTCATACAGTTTGTCCGGCTTTGTCAAATGCGATCTCGGAAAAGGCCTTCGGCCGAGCCAGAGGTGGGGAAAACATGATTTCCAGCATTGCCGAACTGATCGCCGATCGCCTCGGCACGATGCCGGCCGGCGAACGGCGCGCGGCCCAGACACTGATCGCCAACTATCCGATGATCGGCCTGAAAACGGTCGCTGAATTCTCGGCCGCGGCGGGCGTCTCCTCGCCGACGATCCTGCGTTTCGTCGCCCGGCTGGGCTTTCAGAACTATCCGGAATTCCAGTCGAGCCTGCAGGACGAACTGGCGGCGCAACTGCAATCGCCGGCGACAAGGACACTCAACCCGCCCTCGCCTGGCGGCGGCACGGTGTCGCCGATGCTGGAAGCGACGCTCGACAACATGCGCGAGACGTTCAGGCACCTGTCCGACAAGCAGCTTGCCGACATCGCCGCCCGGCTAGCGGACCGGCGCGGCAAGACCTTCCTGATCGGCGGCCGCTTCACCGATCCGCTGGCGCGCTACATGGCCGCCCACCTCGCCGTCATCCAGCCGGATGCCTTTCACCTCGCCGGGCAGGAGAGCATGTGGCGCGACCGGCTGATC
>NZ_RZPH01001600.1:0-732 GCF_004022825.1 Mesorhizobium sp. M7A.F.Ca.CA.004.04.2.1 | reverse complement strand
CCGCTGAAGCCGAAAATTCGCCGGCTGCCCGACGCCGAGATCAAGGATCGCGTCGACCGTGCCGCCCGGACGCTGCGGATCGAGCACCTGCTCGACCGCAAGACGGATCGGCTGTCCGGCGGCGAGATGCAGCGCGTCTCGATCGGCCGCGCCATCGTGCGCAAGCCGCGTGTGTTCCTGATGGACGAGCCGCTGTCTGCGCTCGACGCCAAGCTGCGCGAGGCGCTGCGGACTGAATTGAAGAACCTGCAGATGCAGCTCGGCGCCACCTTCCTGTTCGTCACCCACGACCAGATCGAGGCGATGTCGATGGGCGACAAGGTCGGCGTGCTCAACCATGGCCGCATCGTTCAGACCGGCACGCCGCACGAGATCTACAACAATCCGCGCGATACCTATGTGGCGAGCTTCGTCGGCTCGCCGCCAATGAACCTCATCGACGGCAAGCTTGTGAACGGCCGCGCGGTGATGGCGCCGTTGAACTTCGAACTGCCTTTTTCGGGGGGAGCCAAAGCGGGCGGGGCGACCGACGGTCGCCCGCTCGTCTTCGGCATTCGTCCCGAGGACGTCTATCTCGAGAGCGGCGCGCCGGTCGAGGCGCATGTCCACGACGTCGAGAACCACGGCGTCGAAAAGATCCTGACGCTGCGCGTCGGCGACGCGACACTGCGTGCCACCGTGGCGGCCAGGACCGACGTCGCCATCGAGCAGGCGGTGCGCTTTGCCTGGAAC
>NZ_RZPH01001599.1:0-732 GCF_004022825.1 Mesorhizobium sp. M7A.F.Ca.CA.004.04.2.1 | reverse complement strand
CTCGATGGCGATGCCTCGACCACCGACAAGGTCGTCATCCATGGTAGCACCTCCGGCACCGGCATTTTTGCGGTAGGTAATGTCGGCGGAGCGGGGGCGCAGACCATCGAGGGCGTCAAGATCGTCGATATCGACGGAACCTCGGCCGGCACCTTCTCGCTGGCTGGCGACTATGTCTTCCAGGGCGACCAGGCCGTGGTCAGCGGCGCCTATGCCTACCGGCTCTACAAGAACGGTGTCAGTACGCCGGCGGACGGTGACTGGTATCTGCGTTCGGCGCTGATCAATGGATCGCCGAACCCACTCTATTCGCCGGCCGTACCGATCTATGAGGCCTATGCGGGCGTCCTGCAGAGTCTCAACGAACTGGACACCCTGCAGCAGCGCCTCGGCAACCGGTCTTGGGTGGGCGCTGCTCAAGGCGCCGACGAGATCGGGTCCGTTCCGTCGCAGAACGCGATCTGGGCTCGCATCGAGGGCGCCCACACGCGGCAAAGTCCCGAGAGCGCCACGACCGTGTCGGACTACGACGTGACGACATGGAAACTGGAGACGGGGGTCGATGGTCTCCTCTACGAAGATGCCACCGGCATCCTGCTCGGCGGTGTCTCTTTCCACTATGGCACGGCTTCCTCCGACATCTCGTCGATCTATGGCGTCGGCTCGATCGACGCCAAAGGCTATGGCTTCGCCGGCACGCTGACCTGGTATGGCGACAACGGCTTCTACACC
>NZ_RZPH01001598.1:0-734 GCF_004022825.1 Mesorhizobium sp. M7A.F.Ca.CA.004.04.2.1 | reverse complement strand
GCTGCCGACCTTGGCGCTGCTCTTCCAGGCTGTCTACATCGTCGCCTTCACCTATGTGCTGTGGTTCTGGCTGTTGCGGCGCTATCCGGCGTCAGGCCTGTCCAGTTTCACTTTCCTGTCGCCGGTTTTCGGCGTGCTGTGCGGCGCCATGTTCTTGAATGAGCCGCTGACCATGCGCATTTTCCTGGCACTTGGCCTGATTGCCGCCGGCCTGATCATCGTCAACCGGCCAGTGCGCAAGCTGACGCCGGTGTAAGAGAGACCTTCTATGCGTGACATCCTCAACGACCTTGAAGCGGGCAAATATCTTTCGGATCCGGATCCGGTGCGCCGCGCCCAAATCCAGATGAAGACGCCTCTGCCGAAGCGCTTCTACAAGACCGTCTCGGTCGCGCCGGTCGAAGGCGGCTTTGCCGTGCATCTCGACGGCAAGCCGGTGCGCACGCCGGGCAAGGCGCTGCTGGCAGTGCCTACCGAGGCGGCAGCCGCGCTCGTCGCCGACGAGTTCGCCACCCAAAGCGAGACCATCAATCCGGTGACCATGCCGGTGATGCGGCTTGTGAACACCGCCATCGATGGCGTCGCCAGCGACCCGCAGGCGGTGCTGGAAGACATTCTGCGCTTCGCCTCGTCCGATCTGCTCTGTTACCGCGCCGACGCGCCGCAAGGGCTGGTGGAGCGGCAGAACCAGCATTGGGACTCGGTGATAGACTGGGCGAGGGGAACACTTGGGG
>NZ_RZPH01001597.1:0-734 GCF_004022825.1 Mesorhizobium sp. M7A.F.Ca.CA.004.04.2.1 | reverse complement strand
AGTTGCTGCTGCGCCAAGTCGACCTGCTGCTGCTGATTGACGATCTTCTTCTGCAGCGACTCGATTTCAGATTCCAAAACCCCCTTCAGGTCGTCGAGCGCCTCGAGTTTCAGCTTCAGCGCCTTTTGGTCGGCCGTCAGAATCGTCATCTCGTCCGCCACGATGGCTGGCAGTCTCGGATCGCCCTCGACCTCCTTCGGCACGTCGAAACTCGCCTTGCCGGCCATATCCGCATCGATGCGGGCGCGCCTGACGATCAGTCGAATGCGCTGGTCGTCGGAGATGTCGAACATGCCCTTGGCGGTGACCAGGTCCTTGCCGAGCTGGGGGCCGTAGTCGGCGTTGCGCCTGATGCCGCCGGCGACGCTGATTGCCTTCAACACCGTCAGGTCCGGGACATAGGGAAATTGGCCTGGGTTCTGGACTTCGCCCGAAATGTAGAATGGCCGGAACTGCGCCATCTCGACCGAGGCTTCCGGTCGGTCCGACAAAGCGAGCTTTTTCTGCAGCGCCTCGCC
Organism: Mesorhizobium sp. M7A.F.Ca.CA.004.04.2.1; assembly: GCF_004022825.1. Taxonomy (NCBI): domain Bacteria; kingdom Pseudomonadati; phylum Pseudomonadota; class Alphaproteobacteria; order Hyphomicrobiales; family Phyllobacteriaceae; genus Mesorhizobium; species Mesorhizobium sp. M7A.F.Ca.CA.004.04.2.1. The sequence goes on along the minus strand of NZ_RZPH01001597.1, from coordinate 216 downwards.
GATCGCCGCCGCGATTTCGGACGTGGTCTTGCCGGATGCCGGCAACTCGCCGGCGAACGGCACCGACAGCGTACCGGATGGACCGACCGTGTACTCGCCATTCACCGCCGACCAATCACGAAATGTGCCTTCGACTGTCTGCCATTCGGCGACGCGGATGGTAAGCTTGTCTTGCGAGCCGAGGCGATAGTCGCCGGCGGCGGCGATGTGCGGGAC
>NZ_RZPH01001596.1:0-734 GCF_004022825.1 Mesorhizobium sp. M7A.F.Ca.CA.004.04.2.1 | reverse complement strand
ATGGCGCGGGGCATCAAGTCGGGCGGCTTCGAAGTCCATTTCCCGCGCCGGACCAGCTGGCCCCTGAAACTGCTCGGCCTGCTGCCGAGGCCGCTGTGCAGAGGGTTTATCAGCCTGATGACCAGTTGGAAGGCGCGGCCGCTGCATTACGACCGCAAACCCCCGATCGAATAGGACGCCGGCGAAATTGGCAGGCCCACCGTTTCGGGCCGCCTGGGTCATGGTTGAGACAAGTGCTGCGTGGAGTCTGCGATGGGGCGACGGATCGTGCTTGCTGTGCTGGGCCTGATCGCCATTCTCGCACTGGCCTTCGTGCTCGGCCCGCGCGTTCGCGTCGACACCACGATCCGTTTCGATCCCTCGCTCATCGCTGACGATCCGCAGGCCTATGTGGCAAAGGCGGAAGCCGCCATCCCCGGAATCCGTGACGGGCTGGAAAAAGAGATCGTCTGGGCCGATCCGTTGGTGCATGCCAGGACGCCGCTGTCGATCGTCTACATCCACGGCTTTTCCGCATCGAAGGGCGAGGTCCGCCCGCTGCCCGACGAAGTGGCGGAACAGCTTGATGCCAATCTCTTCTACACCCGGCTCACCGGTCACGGGCAGGATGGCGCGGGGCATCAAGTCGGGCGGCTTCGAAGTCCATTTCCCGCGCCGGACCAGCTGGCCCCTGAAACTGCTCGGCCTGCTGCCGAGGCCGCTGTGCAGAGGGTTTATCAGCCTGATGACCAGTT
>NZ_RZPH01001595.1:0-736 GCF_004022825.1 Mesorhizobium sp. M7A.F.Ca.CA.004.04.2.1 | reverse complement strand
TCCCCCACTTGGGGGGAGATTGGCTGCGGCTTGGCCGGCACTTTTCCTTCGACCGGCTTTTCCGTCCGCCGCACGGTCATTTCATCGAGCGAGTTCTTCTTGAACAGCGGCTTGACCGGCTCGCCGGGTATGCCGAAATCGGAGCCATGCGCCTCTTCAGCCGACTGTTTCTTGAACAGCGAGCGTGACACCGCGCCGGCCGGCGTCGGCATGTCGGTGCCCGGGCCCATATCGTCGATCGAGGGTTTCGAAAACAGCGGTTTTTTCACCGGTACGGCGCCGTCGGCGCCCATCTCGTCGAGATCAGGCTTGCGGAAGAGGTTGGGCCGGGCAGCCCTGGCGGCCTCTTCGGCGGCGCGCGCTTCGTCGAACTTGCGGAAACGCTCCTGTTCTTCTGCTGTCCGATGTTTGGCCACGCCCTTGTTGTGCTTGCCCTTTTCGCGGCCGGAGGCCGGGCTTTCCATGTCGGCGTATTTGGCCAGCGGGTCTTCGGAGATGGACAGTTCCATCTCACGCAGGCGCTTGATCTCGTCGCGGATGCGGGCCGCCTTCTCGAAGTCGAGATTGGCTGCGGCATCGCGCATCTGCTTTTCCATCGCGTCGAGATGGGCCTTGAGGTTGTTGCCCATCATGGCGCCGGCACTGTCGGTGAACTGCGAGATGTCGGCGCGGACGTGGTCCTTCTCGTAGACCGAATCCAGAATATCGGAGATGCGCGACTTGACCGATTCCGGGG
>NZ_RZPH01001594.1:0-736 GCF_004022825.1 Mesorhizobium sp. M7A.F.Ca.CA.004.04.2.1 | reverse complement strand
CATCGTCATCGTGCGCGCGCCGCTGCCACCACAGCTTTTCGACGGCGCAAAGCTGCTGCGGGCGGCAATCCGTCATGGCGCCGGGCTCGACATGATCCCCATGGAAGCAGCGACGGCCGCCGGCGTGCTGGTGGCGAATGTGCCGGCGGTCAATGCCCGCTCGGTTGCCGAGCACGTCATGTTCGCGGCGCTGGCTTTGCTGCGCAACTTCCGCGTCGTTGACCGCGACCTGCGCACCAAAGGCTGGCTTGCCGGCCGCGAGCACGCCAATTCCAACAGCGAGTTTGCCGGCAAGACGATCGGCATCGTCGGCCTCGGCGCCGTTGGCCAGGCGGTCGGCCATATCGCGGCGCACGGCTTCGACCTGAAGGTGGTGGCAACGACGCGCAGCATGCAGCCGGCGCCGGACAAGGTCGGCTTCCTGTCGATCGACGCTCTCGTCGAGCAGAGCGACATCATCGTTCTGTGCTGCCCGCTGACGCCGGAAACGCGCGGCCTGATCAACCGTGAGCGGATCGCCCGCATGAAGCCGCATGCGCTGCTGATCAACGTGTCGCGCGGACCGGTCATCGATGACGATGCGCTGATCGAGGCATTGCAGAAACGCCGTATCGGCGGTGCCGCGCTCGATGTTTTTGCGACACAGCCGCTGCCGTCGAACCATCCCTATTTCGGCTTCGACAATGTCATCATCACGCCGCACCTGGCCGGGATCACCGAGGAATCGATGATGCGC
>NZ_RZPH01001593.1:0-741 GCF_004022825.1 Mesorhizobium sp. M7A.F.Ca.CA.004.04.2.1 | reverse complement strand
ATGCCGGGGGCAACCGGTGAGTTTTTCCGCTTGCGTGCTGACGCTTTACCCCGAAATGTTTCCCGGCGCGCTCGGCCTGTCGTTGGCTGGCCGGGCGCTGGAGGCCGGGACGTGGTCGCTGGAGGCGATCCAGATCCGTGGCTTCGCCACCGACCGCCATCGCACCGTCGACGACACGCCCGCCGGCGGCGGCGCCGGCATGGTGATGCGCGCCGACGTGCTGGCGAAAGCCATCGACCATGCTTCGCCGGAAGGCGACGCGCGGCCACGGCTGCTGATGAGCCCGCGCGGCAAGCCGCTGACCCAGGCGCGTGTGCGCGAACTGGCCGCTGGGCCAGGCGCCGTCATCCTGTGCGGCCGCTTCGAGGGCGTCGACCAGCGGGTGATCGACGCGCGGGGATTGGAGGAGGTCTCTATCGGTGACTTCATCCTCTCCGGTGGCGAGCCGGCAGCGCTCGTGCTGCTCGATGCGGTGGTGCGGCTGTTGCCCGGCGTGATGGGCAACGCGGTGTCGGGCGAGGAGGAGAGTTTCGAAAACGGCCTGCTCGAACATCCGCACTATACGCGGCCGCAGGAGTTCGAGGGCCGTGAGATTCCCGAGGTGCTGGTTTCCGGCAACCACAAGAAGATCGCCGCATGGCGTCGGGCGGAGTCAGAGAAGCTGACGAAAGAGCGGCGTCCGGATTTGTTGGGCGCCGCCGCTCACCCTTTCCAAAAGTAATAGAAAGCCAGAAACAGACC
>NZ_RZPH01001592.1:0-742 GCF_004022825.1 Mesorhizobium sp. M7A.F.Ca.CA.004.04.2.1 | reverse complement strand
CTCTATATGTCCGGCGGCCAGATGGGCGCGCCGATCGTGTTCCGTGGACCGAACGGTGCCGCCGCACGCGTCGCCGCTCAGCACTCGCAGTGCTATGCCGCCTGGTACAGCCACATTCCGGGCCTGAAAGTGGTGATGCCCTACACCGCCGCTGACGCCAAGGGCTTGTTGAAGGCTGCGATCCGCGATCCCAATCCGATCATCTTCCTCGAGAATGAAATCCTCTACGGTCAGTCCTTCGACGTACCGAAGCTCGACGATTTCGTGCTGCCGATCGGCAAGGCGCGCATCCATAAATCAGGCAAGGACGTCACCATCGTCTCCTTCGGCATCGGCATGACCTATGCGGTCAAGGCTGAAGCGGAACTGCGTGGCCTTGGCATCGATGCCGAGATCATCGACTTGCGCACGATCCGGCCGCTCGATCTCGACACCATCATCGCCTCGGTCAAGAAGACCAACCGCCTGGTGGTGGTGGAGGAAGGTTATCCGCAGAACTCGGTCGGCGACCATATCGCCAACCAGGTGTCGCAGCGCGCCTTCGATTTTCTTGACGCGCCGGTCATCACCATCGCCGGCAAGGATGTGCCGATGCCTTATGCGGCGAACCTCGAGAAGCTGGCGTTGCCGAATGTCGGCGAAGTCATCGAGGCGGTCAAAGCCGTCACGTATCGCTGAACCGGGCGGGAGGACAAAATGCCAATCAACATCACCATGCCGGCCCTGTCGCCCACGATGGAAG
>NZ_RZPH01001591.1:0-743 GCF_004022825.1 Mesorhizobium sp. M7A.F.Ca.CA.004.04.2.1 | reverse complement strand
CACGACGGCGCTGCCACCATGGATTGGATGGAGCAGGAGCAGGAGCGCGGCATCACGATCACCTCCGCCGCGACCACGACCTTCTGGAAGGCTCGTGACGGCAAGATGCACCGCTTCAACATCATCGACACCCCCGGCCACGTCGACTTCACCATCGAAGTCGAGCGTTCGCTGCGCGTGCTCGACGGCGCCATCGCGCTGCTCGATGCCAATGCCGGCGTTGAGCCGCAGACCGAGACCGTCTGGCGCCAGGCCGACAAGTACCGCGTTCCGCGCATGATCTTCTGCAACAAGATGGACAAGATCGGCGCCGACTTCTACCGCTCGGTCGAGATGATCGGTTCGCGCCTCGGTGCGCATGCCGTTGTCATGCAGCTGCCGATCGGCGCCGAGACCGAGTTCAAGGGCGTCGTCGACCTCGTCGAGATGAACGCGCTTGTCTGGCGCGACGAGACGCTGGGCGCTGCCTGGGATGTTGTCGAGATCCCGGACGACCTCAAGGCTCGTGCCGAAGAATACCGCGAGAAGATGATCGAGGCCGCCGTCGAGATGGACGAGACGGCGCTTGAGAATTACCTCGAAGGCAAGATGCCGTCGAATGACGAGATCCGCGCGCTGATCCGCAAGGGCACCATCGCGGTCAAGTTCTACCCGATGTTCTGTGGCTCGGCCTTTAAGAACAAGGGCGTGCAGCCGCTGCTCGACGCCGTCGTCGAATATCTGCCGTCGCCGGCCGATGTTCC
>NZ_RZPH01000158.1:0-8571 GCF_004022825.1 Mesorhizobium sp. M7A.F.Ca.CA.004.04.2.1 | reverse complement strand
AACCGGTCCAGGAACGATCTGGCAAATTCCACAGAGAAACCGTGTACTTTCCGTATCTTTTTACCGACCTGCACCGTCGGCATGCCTTGAGCAAGCCCAACTATGGCATTGTCATTCAAGATTGTTGAGCTGCCGAAGTCAATTATGTGCAGATTGGCGATCTCTTGACCGTCAATCAAGCCCGCCCGCTGGAACAGAAAATTGTGATCGTGCCGATCAGGATTGTAGATCAACTGATCAAAAGCATAGGTGGCTGAAAGCAAGTTGCGGATGCCTGGCACGTTGAGATTGCCGGGACCATCAAGAAGCAGCATGCTGGCTTCTAGGTCGCTCATGCAATGCGTGATCGCTTGTGAGCCGAATACAAGGGCTCCGCTTGGAGTCTGAAGCACCTTCATCGGAGGAACGGGTAGATTCAGAGACCTTGCGAACGACGTGCATATCCACTCAGTGGCGCAAACCTCGACCTCTCCGCCCATCCCTTTAACAAAATACCTCAATCCGTCGTCACAGAGCGCCACACCAGTTTGATGCACCGTAGTCTGACGGGGATTTGGCTTGTACTCAGTTATTCTGAGGGGAATGAATTCCAATTGCATCATAGGTTGGCATCCAGTGTCCCAAAAATCCCCCTGTCATAGTACCGCCCTACTCGGCGAACCCTGAAGTCACTTCGAATCAATTAAATTCTAATTGAATACTGGAAAAAGTCCATAAAATCAACATGGTGGCATTCATTGACAAAAGAACACCACATGCAGCTTTCTTGGGCAAAGTTGTTTGCCGGCCGCAGTCGAGCGACGGACAAACTCAAGGTGTTATCTTCTGCTCGGCGGCTCGTTCTTGGTGTCTCCGAAGCCGGGCTTGGGCACACGCTCGACTGTGGTTGTGTTCGGCCGGCGCTCTGCTTCCTTCACAGGAATGAATTGGCCGCTCTTCGAGCTTCGTCCAATGTCGAAAGTCTTGCGTTCGTTGGTGGTCATTTAGGTATCTTTCTTCTGGAGTTGCCTGAGCTACCTCGACTCCGAGAACCGACTCCCCATATGATACCTTTGCACAGGAGATGGGATTTCGGTCTCGTCGCCCCGCGTGGGCTCCGGCTTATTCGCGGTACCAAAGCCGGCCCAGTTTGGGTCGGCTTTGGTGTTTCTGGCACAAGTGCGCGATCTAAATTTTTTAGATGAGTTTCCTCTTTTGTTCCTTTTACCATTTCGGCCCAATCTTACGACCGGGCCGATGATGTTGCGTTTTAGCGCTTCAGACTTTCCTCAGCTGCACCCGCTGGTCGAACCGCACGTATCGCACTTCTCACAAGTCCCGTTCCGCACCATAGTGAAATTCTGGCACTCGGAGCAGGAATTGCCGGTGTAGCCCTGGAGCAGCGATTTGGCGCGGCGGTCGTTGGCGAGTTTCTTCGCTTCGGCCGCCTCAACGGCCGCAACGTCGGTGAACAATCCCGCCGTGGTATCGGAAGCAGCACCCACCGCCTCCTCGAAGGCGATGTCCTCGGCCAGTTCCTTTGCCCGCTCCTCATAGTCGCGTTTGTAGGCGACCGCTTCGTCGCTGGCGGGTTTCAGCGCCAGCACGTTGGAGCCGGAGAACGCGGTCGGTGCCGAGCGGGCAGGGGCGCCCGACGGGGCCGCAAAGCCTTTCGGATCGTTGCCGCTGACGCGCGACACCAGCTTCACCGGCGATGCGCCACGAGTCAGGCCCTTGGAAACCGCATCGGTCTTGCCTTCGCTGATGCCACGGCCAAGTGCGGTGTTGGAAAAGTCCGACTGGTCGACATGGGCGAGGTCGTTGCGCCCGAGATAGGAGATCGCCAGTTCGCGGAACACGTAGTCGAGGATCGATGTCGCGCTCTTGATGGCATCGTTGCCCTGCACCATGCCGGCCGGCTCGAACTTGGTGAAGGTGAAGGCGTGCACATATTCGTCGAGCGGCACGCCATATTGCAGGCCGAGCGAAATGGCGATGGCGAAGTTGTTGAGAAGGCCACGCAAGGTCGCGCCTTCCTTGTTCATGTCGATGAAGATCTCGCCGAGACGGCCATCGTCATATTCGCCGGTGCGCAGGAAGATGGTGTTGCCACCGATCTTGGCCTTCTGCGTGTAACCCTTGCGGCGGCCGGGCAGCTTTTCCTGCTCGCGCGACACGCGCTCGATGATGCGCTCGACGATCCGCTCGGTGATCTGTGCGGCACGTGCTGCCGCAGGTGCGGCGAGCAGCTGCTCGACGGCTTCGTCCTCGTCGTCCTCGCCATCGGCGAGCAGCGAGGAGTTGAGCGGCTGCGACAGCTTCGAGCCGTCGCGGTAGAGCGCGTTGGCCTTCAGCGCCAGCTTCCACGACAGCATGTAGGCGCCCTTGGCGTCTTCCACCGTCGCATCGTTGGGCATGTTGATGGTCTTGGAGATGGCGCCGGAAATGAAGGGCTGTGCAGCCGCCATCATCTGGATGTGGCTGTTGATGGACAGCGAGCGCTTGCCGATCTTGCCGCACGGGCTGGCGCAGTCGAAAACCGCCAGGTGTTCGGCCTTGAGGAACGGCGCGCCTTCCAGCGTCATCGCACCGCAGACGTGGATGTTGGCGGCCTCGATATCTTTCCGGGAGAAGCCGAGCGCCGGCAGGATCTCGAACGAGAAATCGTTGAGCTGCTCGTCGGTGAAGCCGAAATTCTCCTTCACCCAGTCGGCGCCGAGCGTCCACTGATTGAAGACGAACTTGATGTCGAAGGCCGACTTCAAGGCTGCGTTGAGCGCGGCGATCTTGTCGTCGGTGAAGCCCTTGGCCTTGAGCGCGCCGGGGTTGATGGCCGGCGCCTGGTTGAGGTTGCCGTGGCCGACCGCATAGGCCTCCATCTCGGCGATCTGGGCTTCGGAATAGCCGAGCGTGCGCAGCGCTTCCGGCACGGCGCGGTTGATGATCTTGAAATAGCCGCCGCCGGCCAGCTTCTTGAACTTCACCAGCGCGAAGTCGGGCTCGATGCCGGTGGTGTCGCAATCCATGACCAGGCCGATCGTGCCGGTCGGCGCGATGACGGTCGCCTGTGCATTGCGGTAGCCATGCTCCTCGCCGAGCTCGATGGCGCGGTCCCAGGCAGCCTTGGCGTGGGTCGCAAGGTCCTGCTGCTTCAGGTCGGAAGCGACCAGCGGCACGGGATTGACGGCAAGCTTCTCGTAGCCCTGCTTCTCGCCATAGGCGGCACGGCGATGGTTGCGCATGACCCGCAGCATGTTCTGCGCATTGCGGTCGTAGTCGGCGAAGGCGCCGAGTTCGCCGGCCATCTCGGCCGAGGTGGCATAGGCGACACCGGTCATGATTGCGGTGAGTGCGGCGCAGATGGCGCGGCCTTCATCGGAATCGTAGGGAATGCCCGACGTCATCAGCAGGCCGCCAATATTCGCATAGCCGAGGCCGAGCGTGCGGTATTCGTAGGACTGCTTGGCGATCTCCTTCGACGGGAACTGCGCCATCATGACCGAGATTTCGAGAACGATGGTCCACAGCCGCACGGTGTGCTCGTAGGCTGCGATGTCGATCGTGCCGTCGGCGTTGCGGTAGGGCAGCAGATTGATCGAGGCGAGATTGCAGGCCGTGTCGTCGAGGAACATGTATTCGGAGCACGGGTTGGACGCCCGGATCGCACCGGCCGATGCGCAGGTGTGCCAGTCGTTCATCGTCGTGTTGAAATGCAGGCCGGGATCCGCGGACGCCCAGGCGGCATAGCCGATCTTTTCCCAGAGGTCGCGAGCCTTCAGCGTCTTCAGCACCTTGCCGTCCTTGCGGGCGGTCAGGTGCCAGTCGGCATCGTCCTCGACGGCGCGCAGGAAATTGTCCTTCAGCGACACCGAATTGTTGGAGTTCTGGCCCGAAACCGTGAGGTAGGCATCCGAATCCCAGTCTGTGTCGTAGGTCTTGAACGACATCGAGCTATAGCCCTGCTTGGCGAACTGGATGACGCGGTAGATGTAGTTCTCCGGCACGGCGGATTTCTTGGCCGCCTTGATCTCGCGCTTCAGGGCGGAGTTGATCGACGGATCGAAGCAGTCGTCGCCATTGCCTTCGCAGTTGACGCAGGCCTTCATGATCGCTTCGAGATGCTTCTTGACGATCTTCGAGCCAGTCACCAGCGAGGCGACCTTCTGCTCTTCATTGACCTTCCAGTCGATGAATTCCTCGATATCGGGGTGGTCGGCGTCGACGATGACCATTTTGGCGGCGCGGCGCGTGGTGCCGCCCGACTTGATGGCGCCCGCCGCACGGTCGCCGATCTTGAGGAAGCTCATCAGGCCCGACGAGCGGCCGCCGCCCGACAGCTTTTCGCCTTCGCCGCGCAGCAGCGAGAAGTTGGAGCCGGTGCCGGAGCCGTATTTGAACAGGCGCGCTTCACGCACCCACAGGTCCATGATGCCGCCCTCGTTGACGAGATCGTCCTGCACGCCCTGGATGAAGCAGGCATGCGGCTGCGGATGCTCGTAGGAGGATTTCGACTTGGTCAGCTTGCCGGTGAACGGGTCGACATAGAAGTGGCCCTGGCTCGGGCCGTCGATGCCATAGGCCCAGTGCAGGCCGGTGTTGAACCATTGCGGCGAGTTCGGCGCGACGCGCTGGGTGGCCAGCATATAGGCAAGCTCGTCGCGGAAGGCGCGCGCGTCTTCCTCCGACCCCTTGAAGTAGCCGCCCTTCCAGCCCCAGTAAGTCCAGGTGCCGGCAAGCCGGTCGAAGACCTGACGTGCGTCGATCTCGGAACCGTAGCGCTCGGCTTCCGGCAGCTTCGCCAGTTCCGCCTCATCGGCGACGGAGCGCCACAGGAAGGAGGGGACGTCGTTCTCTTCGATCTTCTTCAGGCGCGCCGGCACACCGGCCTTGCGGAAATATTTCTGCGCCAGGATATCGGCTGCGACCTGGGAGAACTGCGCCGGCACGTCGATATTGTCCAAGCGGAACACCACCGAACCATCCGGATTCTTAATCTCCGAAAGCGCCTTGCGGAATTCGATCTCCGCATAGGCAGATTGTCCTGGCTTGGTGAAACGACGCTCGATGCGCATTGGTCCGGTCCCTTTTGTCTATATATAGCGCTTTCCTCCAGGGATTTCTGCCCCCGATGCGAAACGCGCATGTCCGCCGTCTGCCGGGCGTTCGAAAACGGCCGGCTCTCCATTTTCGCGGTCTCCGCCGGCCCTGCTGGTCAAACTCCTTGCGAAGCGCCTGCCCAACGCGCCGACGAACCCGCGGGTCCCTCAAAACTGATTTTTTCCGATTCCCTCGGTCGAGGGAAATTCACACTATCTAGCGTCGAACCTACCTGCAAACACTAAATATAGTATTAACAGACAATTTATTCAAGCCCGACAATTGTCCCTATCGTCCCCAACCGCCCCACAATCCCAACGCTTCCGCCGGCCTCGTAAACAGGCGGAAATGCGAGCAAAAACGCACATAATCCGGGAAAAAAGACCGGGCTCAGAACTTTCCGGTCGCACTCTCAACAGGAGCACATGGCCTATAAAAGGCGACTCGTTTTGCGCCGTCAAGGATTCGTTTGCGTAGCTTTTGTGACCCCAACATCTTGTGTGTCACATATGTGGATAACGGGGATAGAATGCAGGCGCGGATCACGATTTTCCGCGCGCAAGCTTGCCCGGGCGTCAGCCGTAATGCAGCCGGGGCTTTGGCTCGGTGCCGGTGAACTGCACCCCGATACGGTCGTTGCGACGCCAGCGGACCTCGCACCGATAGGCAATGCCGTCGAGCGGCACATAGAGAAGGAACCGATCTGGGACCCGGGCTTCGAGCGGTATCTTCAGTTCGGCGCCGCCTTCGTGCTGGTTGCGCAGCGTGCAACCGACTTCCGAATTCGAAATTCCGGTGATGATCGACCCACCCTTGAGCACGCGCGGACGATGCTCGCGCTGGGGGTCGTCGGACTCGTTTGGAATTGGATTTGCGGGATTCGCCATCGATCAAAAATACCAGAGCTGCCGAATCCTACCCTTGATTCCTTAGCAAAGCATTCATGTCGAAGCGCGGCAACGCGTGTCTAAAGCGTGTCGCGCTTGAACGGATTCAAGCGACCCGCTTTAGGTCCTTGCTTTTATGCATGTCGTTCTCCCAAAACCGAGGTCACTTTTGGGCGACATGCATTAGCCTTTGCAAGCCAGTCCCGTTTTGCAAAGAGAGCGGTGTGGCCGCCCGTCAGGAGAAGCTGTGCGGGTCGGCGCAGAAATAGGCGATGATCTGGCAAAGGTCGGGTTCGTTGACCATGCGCACCGCTTCGCTCGCACGGACCCATTTGCGGGTGCGTGAGTGTTTTTCCTTCCAGCGGTCCGCGACTTTGTCGACATGCAGTGGAAACACCAGGACCTCGCACGGCACTTCTTCGCCGGAAGCCAGGACCTTGGCGTAGAAGTAACGGCCGGCTTCAAGATGAGAGACACGGCCGCGCAGCCCGGCCTCCTCGCCGGCTTCGCGCGCCGCGGCCTCGCAGAGCGGCTCCCTGGCCTCTGGCCAGCCCTTGGGCAAAACCCAGCGGCCAGTATCGCGGCTGGTGATCAGCATGATTTCGACGCCGTCTCCCGCGTCGCGCCAGGGCAGGGCGGCAACCTGCAGGCGGCACGGCGCCGTGCCGAAGAGCCGTCGGACCCTTTCGGCCAGATGATTGTGTGTCGTTGGCCTCGTCAACATCGAAGAAGCTAGCCCCAGCCTCCGGAATCGTTTGCCGTCTCACGAATCTTACGGCTAATTGTCGGCAATAAAAGTAAAAAATTTCATTCGCCTGGCCGATTTCCGCCAATAGACGTCGATTTCGCTAAATATCCGGCCCTGCCGGACCTGTTTGCGAAAGCAATCATGCCCGGGTGCAAGCTGCTGGTCTGTAACAGGCAGGTAGTTGCGAATCAGCCGGCGTGGTCGTCGGCGATCGGCTTCTGGTAGGTGAAGCCCATGTCCCACGGGAAATAGATCCAGGTGTCCTGGCTGACTTCGGTGACGAAAGTATCGACCAGCGGCCGGCCTTTCGGCTTGGCATAGACGGTGGCGAAATGCGCCTTGGGCATCATCGCGCGCACGATGCCGGCCGTCTTGCCGGTGTCGGTCAGGTCGTCGATGATCAGCACGCCGGCGCCGTCGTCGGCGAGCAGGGCAGGGGTGATCTCCTTGAGGACCTGCAACTGCCCCTGGCTGGTATAGTCGTGATAGGAGGCGACGCAGACCGTCTCGATGACGCGGATGCCGAGTTCACGCGAGATGATCGCCGCGGGGACCAGCCCGCCTCGCGTAATGCAGACGATCGCTTTCCATTGTCCCTTGTTGGCGCCGGCAAGCCGCCAGGCGAGCGCCCGGGCGTCGCGATGGAATTGGTCCCAGGAGACCGGAAAGGCTTTTTCGGGAAGGGACATGTCGCGCACTCCACAGCACGCGGGGATCGCGCGCAGGAAAACAGGGGAATGCGCGCGGAATTAGCTGGAAAGCCCCCATCTTGGCAAGAGCAAGGGCCTTGGCAAAGGCAAGGGCCAGCGATCGCTGTGGACCTACCGCGACAGGAAGGCTGCCACCGGCGCAGTGCGCAGCACGCTGCGCGTCACGCCGCCGAACAGAAGCTGACGCAGCCATGAATGGCTGTAGGCGCCGAGCACCAGCAGATCGGCGCCGGTTTCCGCGATTCTGGTCTGGATGATGTCATCGACCGAATTGCCGCCCGACTGCTGCACCGAGACGCTGACGGTGGCGCCGTGGCGCGACAGCGCCGACGCGATTTCGGCGCCGGCGGCCTCCGGGCTGTCGTCGAGCGTTTCAGGAGGGTCGATAACCAATATGTCAGTCTTCTCGGCTTCGATGATGAAGGGCAGCGCGTCGAAGGCGGCCCGCGCCGCTTCCTTGCTGCCGTTCCAGGCGAGCAAGACGCGTTTGAAGGTGGTGATCAGCGGACCCTCGTGCGGCACCACCAGCACCGGCCGGCCGGCATCGTAGACCAGCGTGTCCACGTCCGCGCTGGAATCGCCGCCCGTTTCGCGCTGCGCCGCTATGATCAGGTCGGCGGCCCGCACGCTCGAAATCCCGGTCAGCGCGCTGTCACCCGAAAAGCTCTCAAGGCTTCGCCACTCGAAGGAAAGACCGGAATCCTCGATATGTCTGAGAAACAGCGCCTTTAATTTCTCGGCCCGTTCCCGGTTCATATCTGCCGAAACCTGCAGGAATTCGGTGTCCGGAAAGCCTGTGGCCGAGGTGTACGGCACGGGAAGTGTTTCGGCATGGATGCCGACCAGATGGCTCTGGAACCGGGTGGCGAGCGGAATGGCGCAGTCGAGCACGCGCTCGGCGTCCTGCTCGTTCTGCAGAATGGCGACGATGGTTTTGAATCGCATGACAATCCCTCGATTTACGAGCTGGCGAACTCGTGCCGGGGAAACGTTGCAGCGTCGTGCTTTGTTCCGGTCTGGACCAGATCAGCCGGGATTGCTGGCGAAGCCGGCGACCATCGCCTCGACGTCGGCGCGGGCGGCGTCCAGCGCCTCCTGGCTGCGGGCACGCACGACCAGCTCGGTCCAGAACTTGCCGTCGCCATATTTC
>NZ_RZPH01001590.1:0-743 GCF_004022825.1 Mesorhizobium sp. M7A.F.Ca.CA.004.04.2.1 | reverse complement strand
TGGTAATATTCACTGAGTTTGGCCAGCGCGCCATGGATGTAGAGCGGCCTGTCGTAGCCGGCGTCGCGCAACAGCCGCATCACCCTTTGCGCCTTGCCCAGCGCATAGGCGCCGACCAGATGCGAGCGCTCAGGGAACTGCGCTGCCGATTTCAGCAGGCGGGCGATTTCTTCTGTGTCGGGCGGATGGCGAAACACCGGCAGGCCGAAGGTCGCTTCGGTGATGAACACATCGCACGGGATCGGCTCGAATGGCGCGCAGGTTGCGTCCCTCTGCCGCTTATAGTCGCCGGAAGCGACGATGCGCGTGCCCTGATGCTCGACGGATATCTGCGCCGAGCCCAGCACATGGCCGGCTGGATGGAAGCTGACGCTGATGCCATTGAGTGCAATCGTCTCGCCGAGTTGTGCCGCTTGCGTCGTGCCAGCGAAATTCTCACCGTAGCGCAGGCCCATAATGTCGAGCGTTTGCCGCGTCGCCAGCACCGAGCGGTGGCCGGAACGCGCATGGTCGGAATGGCCATGCGTGATCAATGCCCGGTCGACCGGCCGGACCGGGTCGATGAAGAAATCGCCCGGCGGGCAATAGAGGCCCTCGGGCCGGGGATGAAGCAGGTCGCTGGCGCGCATGATCCCCCAAGATAGGATATAATTCCGCGGCGGGAAGCCTGTTGTAAGTCACTGCTGACTCCCGCATAGAGCACCGCCGGCTCGATCCGCCGGCAGGACCCATCGCCATGAAAC
>NZ_RZPH01001589.1:0-744 GCF_004022825.1 Mesorhizobium sp. M7A.F.Ca.CA.004.04.2.1 | reverse complement strand
GGCGGGCGGGTCGGGGATCAGCGGTTCCGTGGCAACCGGCGGTTGGTCGGGAGCGGTGGGCGCGACGTCCTCGTCGGCGCCGGCAAACAGCGGCACGCCGCGGCTGCGCAGGACGAGCACAAGAACGGCTCCGGCAATGATGCCGCCGATATGGCAGGCCCACGAAATCTGGTCCTCGCCGCCGGCGGCAAACATCACCACCTGGAACAGCACCCACAAGATGAGCGGGATGAAGGCCGGGATGCGGAGCGGAATGCGGGCAAAGGCCAGCACCCAGACCTTCACCCTGGGATAAAGGATCAGATAGGCGACGACCACGCCGGCGATGGCGCCGGAGGCACCGATCAGCGGCGCCTGCGAATCCCAGGCGACGAGGCCCTGGAAAGCGGCGCCGGCGATCGCGCACAACAGGTAGAAGATGAGGTAGCGGATGTGGCCGAGCGCATCCTCGACATTGTCGCCGAACACCCACAGGAACAGCATGTTGCCGCCGAGATGGAAGATGTCTGCATGCAGGAAGGAATAGGTGAGGTAGCTCAGGCTTTCGGGGATGACGATGAAACGGGGATCGAGCTCGGCGGTGTCATGGACGACCGACGGGATGAAGCCGAGACCAAGCACGGCGGCATTGGAGAAACTCTCGCCGCCGAGCGCGGTGGCAAGGTAGACCAGGGCATTGACCACGATCAGCCCGATGGTCACATATTGCAGCCTGATGTGCCGCAGCCTGTTGGTGTCGTAAAG
>NZ_RZPH01001588.1:0-745 GCF_004022825.1 Mesorhizobium sp. M7A.F.Ca.CA.004.04.2.1 | reverse complement strand
GGTTTGGGGGGACTTGGGGATGGCCCGTCGCATCCATAATGCCTGACCCGGATGATGGTTCCGTGACTGTGTCACTTTTTTAAGAAATATTTGACGCCACGCGTTGCGGGCCGGCCATGCGTTGCGAGCGGGCCCTCAGCCAATCCCGCCCCGCATGGGCGAACACCGCGCACAACACGATGACGCCGCCGATCATGCTGGCGGCTGGTGCAATCTCGCCCAGGAACAGGAAGGCAAACAGGATCGCGAACGGCACTTCGGCCGAGCCGAGCAGTCCGGATTCGGCCGGCGGGATGAGCCGCGCGCCCTCCGTCCACAGGATCGAGGACAACGCAAAGGACGCGCCGAACGTGGCGAGCAGAACGGCATCCCTTTGCGAAACCGCCAGCGGATCGGTGACGAACCAGCCGAGCAGGAACAGCAGGAACGCCGAAACCGCGCCGGCCCACACCACCGGCGTGTCGCGGAACGCGCGCACCATGATCATGTAGAGGCCGCTGCCGATGGTCATCAGCAGTGCCAGTCCGTCGCCGAACAGATTGCCGGTGCCGAAGCCGGACCAGACCATGATCGCCACGCCGCACAGCGACACGGCGGCGGCGACCATCGTCTGCAACCGGAAGGGTTCGCGCGTCAGAACCCAAGCCAGCAGCGCGGTGACGAAAGGTGCTGTGGCATAGATGACCGCGACATTGGCGACGAAGGTGAACTTGAACGCCGAGATGAAGGCGATGCTGGCCAGAGC
>NZ_RZPH01001587.1:0-748 GCF_004022825.1 Mesorhizobium sp. M7A.F.Ca.CA.004.04.2.1 | reverse complement strand
GACATGGGCGGCGGCACGACGACGATCTCGGTGTTTTCGGAAGGCAAGTTCGTCCATGGCGACGCCATCGCCATCGGCGGCAACCACGTCACGATGGACATGGCCAAGGGGCTGTCGACCTCGCTCGATGCCGCCGAACGGCTGAAGGTGATGCATGGCTCGGCACTGCCGGGCAGCGCCGACGACCGCGACCTGGTCTCGATCCAGCCGATCGGCGACGACGGTGACGTGCCCTTGCAGATCCCGCGCTCGGTGATGACGCGCATCGTGCGCGCCCGCATCGACGAGACGCTCGAACTGCTGCGCGACCGGCTGAACAAGTCCGGCTATGGCAATGCAGTGGGCAAGCGTGTGGTTCTTACCGGTGGCGCCAGCCAGCTTGCCGGCCTGCCGGAGGCGGCGCGCCGCATCCTGGGACGCAATGTGCGCATCGGCCGCCCGCTCGGCGTGGCCGGTCTGCCGGAAGCGGCGAAGGGGCCGGCCTTCTCGGCTGCGGTGGGGCTTCTGATCTATCCGCAGATGGCGAGCTTCGAGAGCCATCCGGCGAAAGGAATTTCCGGTCTCAAAATGACCGGAACGGGCGGAAAACTGCATCGCATGAGTCAGTGGTTGAGAGACAGTTTCTAAAATTGACGGGGACAGCCCCATAGGCGGCCGCGGCGGCGAAGCGGCGTGAAAGGCAAAGGACGGAGACAATGACCATCAATCTGCAAAAGCCGGACATCACCGAGCTTAAGCCGCGCATCAC
>NZ_RZPH01001586.1:0-749 GCF_004022825.1 Mesorhizobium sp. M7A.F.Ca.CA.004.04.2.1 | reverse complement strand
GAACTGGCTGACATAGCCGATCGTTTGCCGGCGCACCGCAAGCACGGTGCGAGGGCTGGCGGTGGCCAGGTCGATCAGCCCGTCATCATGCGTGACGATGATCTGGCCTTCGTCGACGGCGTAGTTGCCGTAGAGCATCTTCAGGATCGAGCTCTTGCCGGCACCGGACGGGCCGCCGAGCACGGTGCATTCGCCGGCCCTGATCGAGAACGAGACACCGGCGACAACAGGCAGTTTGATGCCGTCACGCAGATGCATGGTGAAGCTCTTGGCAACGCCGGAAACAACGAGCGGGGTTGCCATCAGAAGGTTCTCCAATCGTCAGTCGTTTGCGTCATCGTCAAACCTGCAGAATCGAGGAAACAAGCAATTGCGTGTAAGGCGCGCGCGGGTCGTCGAGCACGCGGTCGGTGAGACCGCTTTCGACGACGCGGCCGTCCTTCATCACCATCATGCGCTGCGACAAAAGCCGCGCCACGGCAAGGTCATGGGTGACGACGATGGCCGCCAGACCAAGATCGGTGACCAGACCGCGCAGCAGGTCGAGCAGGCGCGCCTGGACCGAGACGTCGAGGCCGCCGGTTGGCTCGTCCATGAACACCAGACGCGGGCCGGTGACGAGGTTGCGGGCAATCTGCAGGCGCTGGCGCATGCCGCCGGAAAAGGCGCGGGGCTCGTCGTCGATGCGGTCCTCGTCGATCTCGACGCGCGATAGCCAGTCGACGGCGGTGGCGCGGATCTTGCCGTAG
>NZ_RZPH01001585.1:0-750 GCF_004022825.1 Mesorhizobium sp. M7A.F.Ca.CA.004.04.2.1 | reverse complement strand
CCCCCTTGTGGGGAGGGGTTAGGGGCGGGGGTCCGTGCCGGGCAGACATCTCAGGAATTCCACATGCGATGGCCGCGCCCGTCGACCGACCAGGCTCCCGCACCGGCCATGGCCAGCGCAACAGATCCGCCTGATATCGCAATGTCCTTCATCAGCATCTGCTGGTGCAGGAAGGAGAGCATCGCGTCGCCGCCGCCCTGGCCGTAATGGCCGATGAACCCGGCGGCAATGCAGAAGGCAGCGAGCAGCAGCGCCGCGATCCGGGTCTGGAAACCGACCAGGACGAGCAGCCCGGCGATCACTTCGAACAGTCCCGTGCCCCAGGCGGCAAGTGCCGGCAGCGGCAGGCCGAGGTTTACGAAATAGCCTGTGGTGCCGGCTATGTCGCTCAATGCCTGGAAACCGGAGGGCACGAACAGGGCGGCGAGCAGCAGCCGGGAGAGCAGGAGCAGCGCGTTGCGGGGCATGTTCACCTCCCTCGGCCGCCGGCCGGCTTCGTCCCGATAGCCCCTATCCTAGCAGAAAACTCCGGCCAGCAGATCGGCGGGCATACACCGATAACGAAAAAGCGGCACGGAAAATTCCGCGCCGCTTTTTGTTCGGCTATTGCCAGTTTTTGGCTCAGCCGCGCTTGGCGTCGATCGAATAGGCGCCGGCGCCCGAGGAAGCCAGCACGAGGAAGCCGCCCGCAATGGCGAGGTTCTTGAGAAACTGGATCATCTGCATCTGGTCGGCCCAACCGGTATGGGC
>NZ_RZPH01001584.1:0-751 GCF_004022825.1 Mesorhizobium sp. M7A.F.Ca.CA.004.04.2.1 | reverse complement strand
GCGTATAAGCACGTGCGGCATACAAATCGGCAAGCCCCAGGCTGAAGCAGACGCTGCGGCAGGTACAAAGAAACCCGCCCAGGAGCCTTGGCGGGTTCTCTGGAATCCGTGGTGCGGATCTAAGCCAGCGATCGACCTTGCGCCGCCGGCGTCGGCGCAGCCGGGGTGATCAGAGCCTCCTGGGGAAGGTGAAGCGCGGACACAATACGACGCAGCTTCGACGGGTCGGTCACTCTGCCGCTTTCGATATCCTCAATCTCGTCCACCGCCAGGCCGCATGTCAGGGAGAGCTCTTCCACGCTGTAACCGCGGGTCTCCCGCATCGCTCTGAGGGTGTTGTAATCTGGCCCGCTCCCGTTGGTTGCCGGTTCGGAGAGGGGTTCGCTTTTCGCATTATGGGGCATTGGCAACTCCATGACTGAAAGAGTTTGATCAAATGAGGAGTGTTGCCTGAGACGGTCGGGAAGATGCCCTCTCGCCGGCGATTTGCCAAGAGCCAAAAGGGCCGTCACGGGATCGTGAACCAGGTGCCTGGCGCGGCCCTCTCGCGCACACGTCGCGATCAAGTTGTTTTGAAGAAGCGATTGGCCTTTTGCCGGCAGTTTCGCCGCGCCCATTCGTTATCTCCGGGTCGCTGGCGTGAAACCATCCGGTTCCAGCCGGCTCGTTCCCGGAAGGATCTTTGCAATGAACTTGAAGACAGTCATGGTCGTGCTCGGCACGATTTCCAGCCTTTCCGTCGCCGGCGCAG
>NZ_RZPH01001583.1:0-757 GCF_004022825.1 Mesorhizobium sp. M7A.F.Ca.CA.004.04.2.1 | reverse complement strand
GCCGCAGGCTGCCGCCTTGGCGGCCAAGAAAAATCGTCGGCGCGGCCGGGCGCAGCAGCGGGCGCCTTGCCCTCGACGACGAATTTTTCACCGGGCCCGTCCGGCTTGGCCGGCGCTGCGGCACCGAGAAGTTCCGAACCGCCGTCGAGTGCCGGTGATTGCGAGTCGGCGTCGGTAGCCGGGTCGGCGGCCTCAGTCTTTTCCTTCGAGGGTGGACTACGTTACTGGCCAGTACCGGCAACGCATCGAAGGAA
The DNA here is from genome assembly GCF_004022825.1 of Mesorhizobium sp. M7A.F.Ca.CA.004.04.2.1. NCBI lineage: Bacteria > Pseudomonadati > Pseudomonadota > Alphaproteobacteria > Hyphomicrobiales > Phyllobacteriaceae > Mesorhizobium > Mesorhizobium sp. M7A.F.Ca.CA.004.04.2.1. The sequence goes on along the minus strand of NZ_RZPH01001583.1, from coordinate 503 downwards.
CTTTACAATCATAAAGGTACGTCACTGGTCTCGCGGCTCACCTATGACGATCTAGACGCGCATTCGAGTCCACAATCCGACTGGCATTTTCGTAAAGGCCTCCTCGGTGCGGGCGGCATCAGGGAGGATTTTCTCATGACGAGGACTTCTTACGGAAATGGGGGGCTACTCAAACACATTCAGTGATCAGCGCGGGGGCGGCGTCAGCTATTTCACCGCCGATCTTGGATATAATTTCTTGAACTCACCGCGCTACCGCATCGGTGCTTTTGTTGGCAACAATTTCTGGCACGAGAGCTACGATGCTTTCGGTTGCACGCAGCAGGCGACCAACTGGGGAACCTGTGTGCCAACCGTCCCACCTACGTCAACCTCTCAGCCAGGACAACGATTGGCATTCGCTGCGACTCGGCTTGGCCGGGCAGACGCAACTCACCGAGCGACTCAGCCTTTCTGGTGACGTGGCGTTCCTCTTCACGCGGCTCGACGGCAAAGAGCAGCAC
>NZ_RZPH01001582.1:0-757 GCF_004022825.1 Mesorhizobium sp. M7A.F.Ca.CA.004.04.2.1 | reverse complement strand
GAGCAGCCGTCGGCAGCGGCGACAAAGCCCGCTAGCGAGGCCGAGATCCCCTATCCCGGATCGTCCGACGAGCCCGGATCGTCCGACGAGCCCGGATCGTCCGATGCGCCGGCCGGCAAGACCAAAGCCTACGACTACAGTTTCGAGGACGCATCGGCGAAGCGCACGCAGACCGACGGCAACAAGGCGAAACCCGAGACACGGGACGAGAAAATGGCGCCACCCCTTGAAAAGCGCGGCGGCCTCAACGGCGTCGCCGCCGGCATCATCGGCGGCGTCATCGCGCTGGTCGGCGCCGGCGGGCTGCAATTTGCCGGCCTGCTTGGCGCGCCGGGTTCCGGTGCCGGCGTCTCGCTCGATGGCGTCAACGGCGACATCGCCTCGCTGAAGACCGAAATCGCCGGTTTGAAGGACGCCGGCGGCAACGGCGATGGAGCGGCGAAGATGGTCGGCCTGTCCTCGGGCCTTGAACAGGTCAAGGCCGATGTGGCGGCGCTGAAATCGGCTGTCGAGAAAGGTGGAGCAGGCGACGCGGCCGGGGTCGCCGCACTGGGCGACAAGGTTGCGCAGATCGAGACGGCGGTCGCCGCCCTCGGCAAGGCCGGCAGCTCGGCGCCGGTCGATCTCGGTCCGCTCAACGAGAAACTGGCTGGCCTCGACGCGCTGGTGAAGTCGGCCGGCGAGGCTACGACGGCGCAGGAGGGCCGGCTGACAGCGCTGGAGCAGTCTGTGTCGCAGCTGTCCGGCAAGGTCGAGG
>NZ_RZPH01001581.1:0-758 GCF_004022825.1 Mesorhizobium sp. M7A.F.Ca.CA.004.04.2.1 | reverse complement strand
GCAGTGGCGTCATCAGGTGATTGTCGCGATGGGAAAGAAAACGCTCGACCGTGTCAGCGCCGGCCATGCCGAGGATTTCGGCATCGGCCGGATCGAGTGGCAGGCGATGCAGAGTATTGCGGTTGAGCAGGAACACTGGCGGGCCTCCTTGGCGTTCGGCGAGAATATATTGCAGGATCGGTGCAAAGGGCGCTGCAATATGGCCTCCCAAATGCAAGTTTGTTTCGCCGAGGACCTCTCCATTGCCTGTATCGCCACCCATGCTCGACAGTTTCGATCTCGCCATCCTTGCCATCCTGCAGCGCGACAACACGACGCCGCAGCGGCTGATCGGCGAGGCGGTGAACCTGTCGGCGCCGGCGGTGCAGCGCCGCATCAAGCGCATGGAGCAGACCGGCGTCATCGCCGGCAATGTCGCGGTCGTCGAGCCGGCAGCGGTCGGCCAGCCGATCACCATCTTCGTCGAGGTGGAACTCGAGAGCGAACGTGCCGAACTGATCGACGCGGCCAAGCGGCAATTCTCGGCAACCCCCGAGGTTCAGCAATGCTACTATGTCACCGGCGAGGCCGATTTCATCCTGGTCATCACCGTGGCCGACATGGCCGCCTATGAGGCGCTGACGCGAAAACTGTTCTTCGACAGCAACAATGTCCGCAAGTTCCGAACTTTTGTTGCGATGGACCGGGTCAAGGTCGGGCTGACGGTGCCCTTACCCGGCTAGCGTCAGGCGGCCGAAAAATCCTGCACGGTCTGATCT
>NZ_RZPH01000157.1:0-8591 GCF_004022825.1 Mesorhizobium sp. M7A.F.Ca.CA.004.04.2.1 | reverse complement strand
TTGCGGCAGTGACGGCGTTTCTGTCGACGGGAGCGCCTTAGTCAGCCATCATGATGGTCATCGGCGCATGGGGCAGGAGCCCAGCATCGCTTACAGATACTGGGCGACCTTCTTGCCGACCGTGAGGAAGCGCAAGGGATCGATCGCTTCGCCATTGTGGCGCACTTCGTAGTGCAGATGCGGGCCGGTCGAGCGGCCGCTGCTGCCGGTCTTGCCGATGACGGCGCCGGCGTCCAGTTTCTCACCGACGGTGACGTCGATCTCGCTGAGATGCCCGTAACGTGTCGCAAAACCATTGCCGTGGTCGACTTCCACCATGCGGCCATAGCCGCCGTTCCAGCCGGCCTTGGTGACGGTGCCGGGTGCGGTGACCTTGGCGGCCATGCCGATCGGGGCCCTGAAATCCATGCCGGAATGCAATGCCGCGGTGCCGAGGATCGGGTCGGTGCGCACGCCGAACGGGCTGGTGACGGAGTGGCCCGGTGCGGGGTTGGTCAGCGGCAACTGGCGCGCTTCCTTCTTGAGATGGTCGAGGGCGTCAAGCGCTTCGTCCAACTCCTTGACCTTGCTGTCGAACATCATGGAGCTGTCGAGCGGGATCAGCGGTCCGCCGACATCGCTGTCGCCCTTGCCGAAATCGCTGTCGACGGGCAGTCCGGCCGCCTCGAGCGCCTGGGTAATGGCATCGGCACTCTTGTAGGCATTGTCGGCAAGCGTGCTGATGCGGGTCAACTGGTCGCTCTCGATGGATTTCAGCGACTGGTTGATCGAGACGAAGAGCTTGTCGGCACGATCGGCGGCTGAATCGTTGGGCAGCGGATCGGAGCGGGTCGACCACAGCGAGAACGGCCTTGTGTCGCCGGCGCCGGGATCGGCGCTCAGGCTGGCGACCGCATAGTTCCGCGCGGGCTCCTTGATGCTGCCGGTCACTTCGGCGCGTTTGTCCGGCTTCGCAACCGCTGCCGGATCTTCGGCCGGCGCTGCGCCGACTTCGCTCTCGGCGCGTTCGAGCAGCGGGCCAAGGCGGCCGTGACGCTGGCTCAGCTGGCTCTGCCGTTCAAGCAGTTCGCTGACCTTGGTTTCCATCAGCTGCTGGTCGAGCAACTGCCGGCTGGTGATGCGGTCGACCTGGGCGCGAAGCGCCGAAATGCGATCTTCATAGGCTTGCTGCATGCGCGCCTGGCGCGCCGTGGTGGCGCCTATCAGATCGTCGCGCAGCACCAGATAGGAGGTGGCCATGAGGTAGCCGACGGCAATGGCGGCGAGCGCCGAGCCGATAAAGGCCGCCAGCCACGGTCGGATCGTGAAATGCCTGATCTCGTTGCCCCGGGCGATGATGACCGTATGGGGCTCCTTACGCCTGCCGAAGACTGCGGACTGACCGGTTGCGTTCACGGGACCAAGCTTTCGTTTACGACACCACGACAGCTTGACTACACATTATTAAGGTTAACAAAGGCTTGCAGGGCCGGCTTGCCCGCAGCGAACGCCCGCCAGGCGTGCGTATGGTTGTAAGGGAAACCGGGCCAACCTCGCCGGCAAAACCTCAAAGCGCGCGAACGGCCTCGAGCACCTCTTCCGCATGGCCCTTGACGCGGACCTTGCGCCAAATCCTGGCGATCCGCCCGTCGCGGCCGATCAGGAACGTCGCGCGCTCGACGCCCATATACTTGCGGCCATACATCGATTTCTCGACCCACAGATGGTAGGCTTCGATCACCTTGCGCTCCTCGTCGGCGGCGAGGTCGATAGTGAGATTGTATTTCGACTTGAACTTGTCGTGCTTCTTGACGGGGTCGGGCGACAGGCCGATCACCACGGCGCCGGCCTTCTCGAAGTCCGGCTTCAGTTGCGAGAAGCTGATCGCCTCCTGCGTGCAGCTTGTTGTGTCGTCCTGCGGATAGAAATACAGCACGATGGGCTTGCCGGACGATGCGGCAAGGCTGACTGATCCGCCGCCGTCCCGCGGCAGGTCGAATTGCGGCGCGAGATCGCCTACGTCGAGGTCAGCCATACCGATGCCCTTGTTTGAGGTTACGCGCGAAGCCACACCGATATAGTGTCGGACGGGGATTCGTCCACGATCGAGTTCGTACAACGGAAAATTGCGTGGATCAGGAGCGACCGCAGCACGAGAAGATCCGGTTCAGGCGTGATGAGATCACCGACCTGGGGACCTTTCCGTCCGCCTGCCGTGTGCCGCCGCTCGGTCAGGCTTCGATCGGACGCGGTTTTCGCATCCTGTCGCGACTGTTCGCCGGTCTGGTCGCTTTCGTGCTGCTGGCCGCCGTGCTCGTTTATCTGGTTGGCGCCTCCGGCATCGGATCCGACCGGCTTCGCACCGAGGCGGAAACGGCGCTCGAGAAACTGGCGGGCGTCGATGTCAATGTCGCGGTCGGGCCTGCCCGCATCACGCTCGACGGTTCGAGTTTCATCGCGCTTCAGGTCAGCGACGTCAGCTTGAAGACTTCGGACGGTAAGCCGATGGCCGATGCCGGCCGCGTGCGCTTCGGCGTGCGTCTGTTCCCGCTGCTGTGGGGAGATGTGCGGCTGACCAGCGCCAGGATCTCGGATGCCCGCATCGTCGTGGCGGCGATGCCGTCAGGCGGCGACTGGACCGCCGGCCTGCGCAATGCGGACGGCCTCATCGATCCGGAGAAGCTGTCCGCCGCGGTGTTCGGAAACATCAACCACGCACTCGATGCCGTGCGGGAGGATTCGCTGCGCCGGATCGACCTTCGCAATGTCGAATTCGTGCTGCCCGAAACCGGAGCGATCAAGCTCGTCAAGATCACCGACGCCACCGTCGTGCAGTCGGGCCCGGGCGGCATGCAGTTCTCGTCCACGGCCGACATCGACGGCAGGACGGCTACCGTTGCCGCTTCCGCCTCCCGCGATATCGCGGCGCACCGCGTCACGGCACTGGATGCGAGCGTCGATCTGGCCGATACCGGCGATATGGCGGCCGCTGCCGGCAAGCTGGGAACCGTCGCGCTGAAGCTGACGGGATCGGAAGGGTTCGGCGCGAACGCATCGCGGCTGACGGCCGCTTTGTCGTCGACGGGTTCTGTCCTCGATCTCGGCACGCGAGGACTGCTGCCGGCGGACGTCGATATCAATGCGACGCTGGTTGCGGGCAGCAACAAGATCCAGGTCGACAGATTGCTGCTGAAGACCGGCCGCTCGACATTCGATTTCGCCGGTTCGATCGGGCCGAAGCCGGCAAGCGGAGCGGTGGGTGAAGAACCCTCCTATCGCTACGACCTGACCAGCGACGGATCGTCGCTTGCGCCTTCGGAGTCGCCCGAGCCGGCGCTCACCTTCCTGGCCCGGATTGCCGGCGTCTACAACACGGTGAGCCACAAATTGGTCGCCGAGCAGATCGCGCTCCGGTCCGCCGGCTCCGGCGAGATGCTTGGCACCGCCGCCGTGGCGTTCGTCGACGGCAAAGTGCCGGGGATCAATCTGGCGTTCAACATCCACGACATGCAGGTCTCTCACGTCAAGCAGCTGTGGCCGTGGTTTTCGGCGCGCAATGCCCGGCTCTGGGTGCTGGCCAATCTGTTCGGCGGCCGTGTCGTCGACGCCAACCTTCAGTTCCAGGTGGTGCCGGGCCGCCTGGGCAACGGCGTGCCGCTTTCGGCCGATGAGGTGTTCGGCCGCTTCCAGATCGAGGGATCGCGCTTCGACACCGCCGGCCGCATTCCGCCGATACGCGACGCGGTCGGCGTCGTCGGTTTCCACGGCAACGATGTCGATATCTCGCTATCCTCGGGCACCGTCTACATGCCCAGCGGCCGCACCGTGGCGGCCAGCAACGGCACGCTGACGGTCAAGGCGGCCAACCGCCCGCCGGTCGTCGGCGCGCTCGATATCGACGTCGACGGCGAAGCGTCGGCCGTAGCCGAACTCGCATCCTACGAGCCGATCAACGCCATGCGCCATGTCGGCATCCTGCCGGAAGACCTGTCGGGCAGCGTCACCGGCCACGTCAAGGCGGATATTCCGCTGCAGTCCGGTGTCGACTCCTCGAAGCTCGATTGGCTGGTGTCGCTCGACTATAGCGGCATGTCCTTGGCCAAGCCTTTCGAGGGCCAGATCGTGACGGATGCCGACGGTTCGATCACGGTCGATCCGGAGAAGGCGGTGATCTCCGCCAAGGCATTGCTGAACGGCATTCCGGCCGAACTCGATCTGGTCGAGCCGCTCAGGGATGACGGGCCGGCGCGCAGCCGCAAGGTGGCTCTGGTGCTTGACGACAAGATCCGCGCCGCCGCCATGCCCGGCCTGAAGCCGCTGCTTGCCGGAACGGTGAAGGTGGCGATCGACAAGAACGGCGGCGGCGACCAGAACGTCTCGGCCGATCTGACCAACGCCAGGCTGGACATTCCCTGGGCCGGCTGGGGCAAGGGGGCAGGGGTTCCTGCCAATGTCACCTTCGTCATGACCAAGTCCGGCGACACCACGACGCTGTCCGATTTCGACCTTGACGGAAAGACGTTCTCCGTCGACGGCAGCATCGTGCTGGTCAATGGCGCCTTGTCGTCGGCGCGGTTCAGCAAGGTCACCTTGAACAGGGGCGACGACGTTGCCGTGTCGGTGAAGCGGTCCGGCAAGGGCTATGCGGTCGAGATATCGGGCAACGCGCTCGATGCCCGCTCGCTGATCAAGCAGTTCACCTCGGACGTCGACACGGCTACCAAGACCACCGGTTCCGATGCCATTTCCGTCAGCGCCGATGTCGACCGGCTGACCGGTTTCCACGACGAGCAATTGTCCAATCTGAAGCTCGACTACAGTGCTGCCGGTTCGCGGGTGAACGGGCTGAAGGTCAGCGCCACGGCAAGTTCGGGCGCCGCCATATCGATCAGCAACACCACCGGCGCCGGCCGGCGCGCGCTCAACATGCAGTCCGCGGACGCCGGCGCCATCCTGAGATTCCTCAATATCTACGAGCATATGGAAGGCGGAACGATCACCCTGGCGCTTGCGGGGCCGAGCGACGGATCGCTGAGGGGCAAGGTCGACACCAGCAACTTTTTCGTGGTCAACGAACCGAAATTGGCCTCCATCGTCTCGACCACGCCGGCCGGCGACAACCGCAGCCTCAATCAGGCGGTCAAAGGCAAGCTGGATACGTCGCGGGTGAAGTTCGAACGCGGTTACGCCGAGATCGACAAGGGCAGCGGCTATCTGAAACTGGCCAATGGCGTGCTGCGCGGACCGCGCATCGGCACGACGTTCCAGGGCACGCTCTACGACCAGGACAACAACATGGACATGACCGGCACATTCATGCCGGTCTATGGCCTCAATCGCATCTTCGGCGAATTGCCCATCGTTGGCGCGCTGCTCGGCAATGGCCGTGACCGTGGCCTGATCGGCGTCACCTACCGGCTCAAAGGCAATGCCAACAAGCCGCTGCTGGACATCAATCCGCTGTCGGTGATCGCGCCCGGAATATTCAGGTCGATTTTTGAGTATAGGTGAGTGGCGCGGATCATGGTCGCCGCGCGCAAAGTGTCAAATCAACCGGTCCGTCGCTTCGGCACCGCAAGGCGGCGGGGATGGTCAGTTGATTGCCTGTTGGAAGTTGCTTGAGCCGGAATTAGCCGAGTACAGGATACCGTTCTTGCCGAGCCAGTATGTGCCGCTGGCAACGTTCTCCCAGTAGAAACCCGTAGTGCCGACGCCGATGGTCGTTCCGCCGACAAACCCTTCGAAGGCGCTCGCCGATGACGAATATTGGTATTGGCCAAGATTGTTGTACACGGCGGCGTTGCCGACGCTGTCGAACCTGACATATCCGAGATCGTCGGAGCCGTTGCCGTATCTGTTGTAGTGAGGATCGTCCGCAAGGGTGATCCGGTTTCCGTTCGCCATGAAGAACGTGCATCCGGGCGTTGGCTCGACACTCTGGCATGGCACGTCGAACACAGTCTTGAACGGGGAATTGATCTCGGTGGAAACCGCCGCGCGGGCCGTCTTGGGAACGCCCGGCATCGTCATTTCAGCATATTGCATCTGGCGGTCGAGGCGGTTGATGAGGCCACCGCTTTCCTGCGAAGCGTGCGGTCCAAAATCCATCGACAGTTTCGCGCCCAGATAGGCGCCTTGCGTCATCCCGTCACGATAGCCGGCGTAGACGCTTGCCGTCATGTCGTTGTCGAAGGCATAGCCCAATCCGATCTGCGCGCCCGCGCCGAAATTGGGCGAGGTCCAGGCCGTTCCCTCGATCGAGGTCTTGCCGAACGCCTTGCTGAAATCAACCTTTGCGAACAGCCCGTCATCGCCATTGTCGATGGCACGCTCGTAGCCGATCCTGGCGCCTAATCTCAGGGTCGGATCGAGATAGGTTTCGAAGCCGGGCGCAACCCGAACGCCGCTCGCGCCGTCGAAGCGCGTCTTCGCGAAGGGCTCGTCAATCAAAATGGCGGACGGGCTGTTCCAGCCATCGACACCGAGAGAAACCGTGGTCGCCGCGCTCAGGCGCAGGTCGAGCGAGCTGGCAAGGCTCCAGGTTTCGACACTCTTGTCTGTCGTCAGGCCGAACAGCTGATCGGCATCCTCGCGGACGAATTGTCCGGTAACCTGCACGGCGAGCAGTTCGCCCAGGTTCGCCGCACCGCCAACCATCAGCCGCGCGACGCCGTTTCCCTTCTCCGCGGCCATGCCGAAGGCTACCGGAAGGTCGGAGAATGCAGCGACGATCCTGGCATTCAGCCGCTGCTGGTTGTCGTCTTCCGAAACCTGCCCGTTTACGACCAGGCGGACCGATTTCTGCGAGGGCTCCGGCGTTTGCTCCTGAGCGCCGGTCGGGAAGGCTCCCGCGATCCAGGCCACGGCCGCCGCCATCATCTTGCCTGTTCTCATTTTCGTCCCCAAGCCTGCGTCGGGCTTCCCCAGAGCCAACGTTGCAACGTTGGTCAGATCGCCTGTTTCGACGACTTATGCTCGGTGGACGGATTCCTCGCATCACCCATTTGGGCTATGCGGCCGCAGGAACGGCCTGAAAATCAAAGTCTTAGCTAGAGCTTGCTTCGAGGCGGCGGTGCCTGTCGCTCTAGTGGCGCAGGATCAGGGCGGCGAGCTGGCTTTGGCGACGGGTCTCGGTCTTGGCAAAGACGGACTTCAACTGCGCCCTGACCGTGTGAATGCTGACGTCGCGGCTGTCCGCATGGTCGCGCAGCGAGATGCCTTGGGCGATGGCCACGGCCAGCTCCGATTCAGCCGGTGTCAGCCCATAGCCGGGCAATGCAGCGACGGAAGGCTGCGGCGTCGGCTGGTTGCGCAGGACCAGCATTGCAATCGGAAGGTCCTCGAAAATCTGATCGAACATTGTTTGCGTGGTTCTGTGGGCGAGCGGCACGATCATCGCGCGCATCGGCGAACCGGCCGCCCGACGAACGGGGAAGCTGCCTGGAATTGCGGGAAAATCCGCTCTCGCTATCGCGGCCAGGGCAATCCGCAGGGTCGTATCGGCCCTCGGATCCTTGAGGTGCAGGTGCCCGTCGCGGTCGACGGCGAGGAAAGACGCGTCCTTGCGCATCGCCGTTCCGGCACGGTTGCAGTGGGTGATACGCCCGGCTCTGTCGATGAACAGCACAGCGTCGGTCGATGTCTCAAGAGTGGCGCGATAGTCTTCTCCCTCCACCTGGTGCGGGATGTGCCGCATCAACTCGAACGAGCGGGTGATATGCGGCCCAAGCAGGTCAAACGTCCTGTTTACCCGCGCCCGCACGAGATCATGGTTGCGCAGGCGAATATTGCCCGAAAGGAAGAGCATCCTGTCCGATGAGCGATGCAGCGCAACGGCGCTCGCGGACACCAGACTCTGGCTACGCAGACAGTCATTGTAGAACTCGGTTTTGAGAAGTTTGTCCGGGTCGTATATTTCTTCCGATTGAACAAGCTTGCCGATCGGGGCGATAGCCATTCCGTTCGCCCAGACGTTGATCGTCGCATAGTCTCGCACATAGGAATCAATAAATTCCGGCGCAGCCCCGGACGCAAGCAAGCCCAGGCTTGCTCGCGCGACGGTATCATGCGCATGCAGGCAAATGAGCGTGTCGTCCAGATGGCCTGACAGGTCCCCGACGAACGCGGACCATTTGTGCGGGTTGATGCCTGCCTCGTAGACCGTGTGGATAAGGCTGTTGAAGTCGTCGAGCGTGATCTCAGGCAAGGTCGGTGCTCCGCAAACCATAGCTGGCGGCGGGAGCGGACGCATCGCCTGGGCGTGCTCGTGCGTTATGCTTGCGTGGATTGATCTTCACAGGCGGCCCCCCGGCGCATGGACGATGCATTCAACGCAATTTATGCGCCCAAGACGGAGCCGTCAAACGCTGATCCTGACAAGCGGTTGGCTCGGTCCCACCGTGCGGATCAGGTAGGCCGTACCAGAATGTGTTTTTTCTTTCCCAGAGAAAGCTTTACGACGTTTTCCGGACTCAAATCCTGAGGAGTCACCAGGCGGCGCTCGTCGCTCACCGGCTCGTCGTTCAGGCGCACGGCACCGCCCTGCACATGCCGCCGCGCTTCGCCGTTCGACGCCGCCAGTCCGGCGGTGACCAGCAGCGACAGGATACCGA
>NZ_RZPH01001580.1:0-767 GCF_004022825.1 Mesorhizobium sp. M7A.F.Ca.CA.004.04.2.1 | reverse complement strand
ATTCTCCATGGAGCTTGTAGCGAACGCATTGCCGGTTGCCCCTTGCGAGTAAAGCTTTCTGACGCCCGGAAGGCCGGAATAGATCGGTGATCCTGCAACGTCGTCGTTGGTGGGATTTGACCTTCCAGCATTCCCGATCGGCGCTTTGAAAGCTCTTGCGGGTTTGAACGTCATTGTCTTGGCAGGTTTGGCTTTGGGCTTTGCCTTTCCAGTCGAGGCTGGAGGCGCCGGCTTGTCGCCGATCTCAGCCGCCAATGGCTTTGGCGTCACGACGGCTTGCTTTTCGGCGGGTTGCGGTGCGGGTTCCTGTTTGTCCGGCTGCTGTTTGTCGGTTTCCTCGGTCGCCTGCTTCTCCTCGCTTTGCGCGGGCTTTTCGTCCGGCGCAGCGGTGGCTGGCTTCTCGTCAGGCTTGCTGGGCTCCGCCTTCTGCTGTGGCGTTGCAGCCGGGGCGGGCTGGGTCGGCGTGGGTGTCGGTGCTACAGGCGGCTTCACCGCCTCATCCTTGGCCGGCGACGGCGTGCTGGGCTTAGCGCTGCTTCCGTCGAGCGATTTCTCCGGCCCGGTATCTTTCTGGCCGTACTGGAAAACGCGCTTCAGAACCTGGTCGTCTGGCGGTTTCGGCGGTTCCGGAGGCGGCTTTTGTTCAGGCGGCTTCTCAGCCTTCTTTTCAGGTGTCGGTTCCGGTGGCTTTGGAGCAGGTTTCGGCTTGGGCTTCTCGGGTGGCGGCACGATCGCGACATTGACGGGCTGTTCCTGCTGAACCGGCT
>NZ_RZPH01001579.1:0-769 GCF_004022825.1 Mesorhizobium sp. M7A.F.Ca.CA.004.04.2.1 | reverse complement strand
TCGTTGGAGATGGCGACGACCGGCACGTTGTACTTCTTGACCAGCGGCAGGATGGCTTCGAGCTTTTCTTCCTCGCCGGTGACGGAGTTGACCAGCGGACGGCCCTTGGCGACCTTGAGTGCTGCTTCGATCGCGGCGGTGACGGAACTGTCGATCGACAGCGGCAGGTCGACCAGCCCCTGCACGATCTCCAGCGTCTGCACCAAAAGGCCGGGTTCGGTCTCGTTCGGGTTAACCGAAGTGACGCCGGCGTTGACATCGAGCATGGTGGCGCCGCAGGCTGCCTGCTCGAGTGCGTCCCGGATGACGGTGTCGAAATTGCCCGCGATCATCTCGGCGGCCAGCTTCTTGCGGCCGGTCGGGTTGATGCGTTCACCGATCACGCAGAACGGCTGATCGAAGCCGATGATGATTTCTCGTGTCGCCGAGGCGACGATGGTACGGGTCATGGAATTCTCTCCGCCGTGATATAAAGATTTCTTTATATCGTTATCTGCTTTCGTTCAAGCGAATGGGTGGCCGTCCGCGCCGTCAATGCGCGGTCTTCACCATGTCCACCTGCGTTTCGGTAATGTCGTCGTGCAAGATGCTGTCGAGCCGGTCGGCGACGAGCTGATCGTCGCGGCGGATCTCACGTTTCCACGGCTGGCGGCCCTTCAGCACGCCCGATTCATCGACGATCTCGGCGACATATTCCTCCTGCCGGTAGGCCATCACATGGACGCCGGAAACGCCTGATATTTCCTTCACCTCGTTGATGATGTCGATG
>NZ_RZPH01001578.1:0-773 GCF_004022825.1 Mesorhizobium sp. M7A.F.Ca.CA.004.04.2.1 | reverse complement strand
CATGCAACCTCCCTCGGTCGCATTCAAGGCATGCCCGCGAAATCCTGAGTAGAATACCGTCACCCCGATAATCTCCGGATTGGCAGGCTTTGATGCGGTGATGTCCACAGGGTGGGGTGCAGATGCTGGCTCGGTTCCGATATTGCCAGGCGGGCTGGCCTTCACCATCTAGCTGGGATGGCGGCACCCAAATCGAAAACACTCGGCTCCGGCTCATCCGGGCTCCAGCACGATCTCTTTGGTGCTGCCGACGACCTGCCGGAAGGCTTCCTCTACCAGCCTGATCTTATCACCGCGCAAGAAGAAACCGAACTCGCCCGGCATCTCGAAGGCCTGCCTTTCGAGGCGTTCGATTTCCATGGCCATCTGGCAAACCGGCGCGTCGTGGGTTTTGGCCTGCGCTACGACTACGATAGGCGCCAGGTAGTCGAGGCCCCGCCGATCCCTGACTTCCTGTTGGCCCTGCGCGACCAGATCGCGGCGTTGGCAGGCAAGCCCGCCGAGGCCTTCGCGCAAGTGTTGATCAATGAATACCGGCCCGGCGCCGGCATCGGCTGGCATCGAGACAAGCCTCATTTCGAAGACGTTGCGGGTGTTTCGTTGCTGGCGCCTTGCAGCTTCCGGCTCCGGCGGAAGAATGGCGCCAAGTGGGATCGCCGGACCATCGTCGTCGAACCAAGGTCGGCGTATCTCATGACTGGACGATCGCGCACTGAATGGGAGCACAGCATTCCGCCAGTTGACCTGCATCGATACTCGATCACCTTGCGGAC
>NZ_RZPH01001577.1:0-773 GCF_004022825.1 Mesorhizobium sp. M7A.F.Ca.CA.004.04.2.1 | reverse complement strand
GATCCATCAAGCAGAAGCCGGCGTCGAATGATGCGCCGGCTTACGACAGAAACGACTTGTCAGGCGCCGACCCTTGACCCATGTTCTATCTGGATTGCGATCCAGGGAGGCCAAAATATGCCTGCATTCGACCCGTCTGACGTGAAAACCCTGTTCGGCAAGGTCATGGGCGCGTCGCCATCCGACATCAAGCTGGTGGCGCAGCGCCTGCACGACCACGCCTTCGAGCCGCGCATGTCGGCGGACGAGACCAGGCAGCTCGTCGCCAGCCTCGGCTATGACAGCCTGGACGCGTTCTGCGCCGACATCGGCTTGCCCACCCACATCGCCGAGCGGTGGAGCCGTTTCGGTGTTTCCGGCGAGATGAAGCAGGTGTTCACACTGTTGGCGGCGCAGCGCAAGCGGGTGGCCGAGGCGGTCGCCGAATTCGAATCCATGACCCATGTCGGTGTCGAGGATTTTTTGCGCGAGCGCGGGCTCATTTAGCGGGAAACACCGGAGCCAGTCGAACCGGCTCAGCCGCCCTTGGCAAGCAGCGCCGTGGCGGTATCGCTGTCGGTGATCAGCACGTTGGTGTCGACGGCTTTCAGCGCGGCGAGGATCGCCGCGACCTTGCGCTTGCCGCCCGCGGCAAGAACGACATTAGGCACGTTGCTGACCACATCGAGATCGATGGCCATGACGCGGCTGTTGACCTCGTGGTCGACCAGCCCGCCGGCGGCATCGACGAAATAGCACAGCATGTTGGCGACCGCGCCCTTCGCTTTCAGCGG
>NZ_RZPH01001576.1:0-776 GCF_004022825.1 Mesorhizobium sp. M7A.F.Ca.CA.004.04.2.1 | reverse complement strand
CGTCTGCACCACGTGGTTGGCCGATGTTGTGTCCAGCCCGTTGTCGGCAAGCGCGCCGTCATAGCTGATGACGCGATAGATGCCCGGCCCGAAATTGCCGCCCGGGGCTTCCGTGACATTGATGGTGCCATCGAGCGTCAGATTGCCATGCACGACGGTCAGATCGTTGTAAGCGCCGCCGACCACGCCCGCCTGGCCGAACGAATAGTCGAGGTTCGACCCGGAGGCCAGATCAAGACTGCCATTGATCGTGAGCGTGCCGGGCGTGGCGCCAAGGCCGCCAGGAGCCAGTCTGCCTGCCACGTCAACAAGGACGTCACCGCCGACAACGCCCGTGCCGCCAAGCGTACCCGCGGCGACGATGGTCTGTCCGCTCGCGGCAGTCTGGTCTCCATTGATGTAGAGCCCACCGCCACCGTTGATGATGGTGAAGCCGGAATAGCTATTCTCGGCCGTGAGCACGGTGGTCCCCGTTCCGGCCTGGGTAACGCTGCCGCTGCCGGAGATCGTGCCGTCGAATGTATAAAGGTTGGAGCGATTGAAGCTGAGCGTGCCGTCGTCGACCACATCGCCGAGAACCGCACCCGTCGTGCCGCCAGTGCCCAAAGCCAGGACGCCGCCCGCAATGGTCGTGCCGCCGGTGTAGGTGTTGTCGGCACCGAGGAACAGCGCTCCCGTGCCGGTTTTTGTCAGCCCGCCCGCGCCGTCGATGGTTCCATTCCATGCAAGCGTATTGTCAATCTCGAATGTGCCGCCGCCCGCTTCAAGGGTCGCGT
>NZ_RZPH01001575.1:0-779 GCF_004022825.1 Mesorhizobium sp. M7A.F.Ca.CA.004.04.2.1 | reverse complement strand
ATCATCAGCGGCAGGCCGTATTTCTCGCAATCGGCGCGCACGCGGGCGATGTTCTGCACGCATTGCCGGAACAGGTCGGGTTCGTCGGGCAGCATGAACAGATTGACCACGACGCAAGCCGCATCCATCTCGATGGCGCCAAGCAAGGGCTCGGCTTCATTCTGCAGCACCGCCCACATCGCCCGGTGGCGTATCCTGTTATAGGGATTGCCCATGTCGATGCGCATCACCAGCGCCGGCTTGTCCTTGCCAGGCACGGCCTGCAGCAGATCGGCCTGGCCGTAGTTCATCTGGATGGCGTCGGGGCCGGCCTTGACCAGCTGATTGACCACACCGGCCATGTCTTCCAGCCCGGCAAGGAAGCTCGGCTCGTTGCAGACACCGTGATCGATGGCTACGTCGAGGCAGCGGCCGCCACCGAACAGCCGGTTCATGCGGACTTTCTTGTTTATGCGCATAGGGCGCTCCTTTGATGCGTCTGGAGATCGATGCCGTGCCGGTCGGCCAGCAAGGCGAGGAAGGTCGAGCGCTCGGTGGCGGCCTCGCTGGCGCTCCAGCCCTTGTGCGCCGCCAGCATGTCGAGAACGGCGTTGATGAGGTCGAAACTGAGACCGCCCGAAATGGCGATGGTGGTGCGGCGCAGGAACAGGTCGGCAAGGCACTCGATCTGTTCGCGCTCGATGATGCGCCCGATTTCGCTTGCCGAATAGTCCGACTGCGGCAGCATCTGTTCGCCCGCGGGGTGCGAAACGAAATCCCTGGCCGACGTGCCATAGCGC
>NZ_RZPH01001574.1:0-781 GCF_004022825.1 Mesorhizobium sp. M7A.F.Ca.CA.004.04.2.1 | reverse complement strand
CACCTGTACCTTGTGTCGTAGGTGGAGACGAATTCCGCAAACAAGTCGAGCCGGCCGGTCTTCTTGGGAGTGTAGGTAAACCAGATGCCGCTTTCGAGCATGGCGTGCAGGTAATCTCTATCGCCGGCGCTGTTGTTTTCGAAAAATACCAAGCCGCCCAAATCCGGCGCCCCATCCCACTCGTAAGATTCGTCTCGCAGAATGCGTCCGTCCCCGGTCCGGTTGAACCAGCTGTATTTGTAGTTACCGAAGGTGCCAGGCCAAAAATGGAAATACTCATAGGGATCGCCTTGCAGTTGCCGCGTTTCCATCGGCATCGCCCCATCTTTGCGGCGCGGCAAGACAACCATTTCGGAGCGATCGAAACTGTTGCCTAGAATTCGCTTTCGATCGTTGCGATCGGCAAAGCGTTTCAGTTTTGCCCTGGTCCATTTTTCAGCTTCCTCGGTCCAGTAACAGCCCGACTGTGCTTTCAGGTAATCAATTTTTGCCTCGCCAAGAGCGGAGATCTGGCCCTCGTCGTTAGGGTCCGACTGCTTGAAATAGTTCATTGATGTGGCTGTCTGCTCGGCAAATGAAACACTGAGCGCCTGCTTGAACCGCTCGGTATTTTCAGTGCCCGGCCCGGACACTATGAATTCGCCGTCGTGATTGTTTGATGGATTGCCGCCTTTGGCCATGATGCATCTCCCTTCTGAGGCTTCATGGTTGATCGAATGCGGCCGGCTTCCTAGTCGTCATATGACGATGGTCCGCGGGTTCGCTGCGCACGTTTCCCGGA
>NZ_RZPH01001573.1:0-781 GCF_004022825.1 Mesorhizobium sp. M7A.F.Ca.CA.004.04.2.1 | reverse complement strand
AACGGCACATAGGCGATGCCGTCGCGGGCAAGGTCGTCGATCAGGGCGTCGTCGCCGCGATGCGCAAGATTGTACTGATTCTGCACGCAGACGATCTCGGCGATACGGCGCCCTTCGGCGATCTGCGCCGGCGTCACGTTGCTCAGCCCGATATGCCTGACCAAACCTTTTTGCTGAAGCCCGGCCAGGATGGTGAGTGGCGCTTCGATCGATCCCTCGGCGGGGCCATGGGTATCGAACATGATGCGCAGGTTGACGACGTCGAGCACATCGAGCCCAAGATTGCTTAGATTGTCGTGCACCGCCTGGGTCAGCGCCTCGGGAGAGAAAGCCGGCAGCCAGGAGCCATCGGGCCCGCGCCGCGCACCGATCTTGGTGACGATGACGAGATCGTCGGGGTAGGGTGCCAGTGCTTCGCGGATCAGCCGGTTGGTGACGTGCGGGCCGTAGAAGTCGCTGGTATCGATATGGTCGATCCCCTGCGCAATCGCCTCGCGCAGCACGGCCAATGCCGCGTCATGGTCCTTGGGCGGCCCGAACACGCCGGGCCCGGCGAGCTGCATGGCGCCGTAGCCGAGCCGCTTCACGGTGCGGCTGCCAAGCTTGAAGGTGGCGGGGGCGAAGGTGCCGGATTGTTGGATATTGGACATGATTGATCTCCTTTGAGGAGGCAGAGATAGGCGCTGCCCAACCTCGTGATAATCCGGTACAATCCACACAGGCCGTGCGGAATGGCGAACAATGATGGACCTCAGTGACCTGAACGCCTTCGTGGCGGTGG
>NZ_RZPH01001572.1:0-793 GCF_004022825.1 Mesorhizobium sp. M7A.F.Ca.CA.004.04.2.1 | reverse complement strand
CCATGGAAGAACACCACCTTCTTGCGCCGCTCCGGCGGAATATTTGCTGCCAGGTCGACTGCCGTCTGAAAGGCGGTGAGCACCTCGGTGGAAACCACCTTGCCCTTGTCCTCGAGCCCAAGGCTGGCGGCGATCAGTGTGATCTTGCGCTCGATGCCTTGCGGGGTGTTGTCCTGCGGGACGAAGACGATCGGGATCGCCAGCGACTTCAGCACCTCGACCGCCTCCGGCGGCCCGCTGTCCTCGGCCGCCAGGATCAGATCGGGACGCAAGCTGGCCAGCCCCTCGACCGAAAGCTGGCGGCGGTAGCCGACATTGGGCTTCCCGGTTACGGATGGCGGATATTTGCTGCCGCGATCGACGGCGATGATCCGCTCGCCGGCGCCGAGCGCGTGCACGATCTCGGTGACGTCGGAGCCGAGCGTCACGATTCGGGTCGCCGCGCCCGGCACGACGCTTCGCCCCAGCGCATCGACAACCGTCTCGGCGGCCAGCGCCTTGAAGCCGCAGGAAGGCGCCAGCACCGACAGCGCCAGAAGCAGCACCGCCGCGATCCTGCCCGGTTGCAACCAGCCGATCCTCTTGCCATCGCCCACACTTCCGACCATGCCGCTGCTCCCGTGCCAAATGCTTCTCGATGACGGTCGGCTATAAATTTAAGGTTGACTTATGTCATCATGTTTTAATATGTGACCCCTGCCCCGACCCGCCTGGTCGAGGGATTCTCGATCATGCCAGCCAAGGCCCTTCAGCCACCGCCAGCAGTTTTGCTTTTGCTTGGGGGCTGCATGAC
>NZ_RZPH01001571.1:0-794 GCF_004022825.1 Mesorhizobium sp. M7A.F.Ca.CA.004.04.2.1 | reverse complement strand
GGAAATACCGTGGGTGTTGACGCTCACCTGATGCGCCTCGACACCGGCCTCGTATAGCGCGCGCTTGCCGATGATGGTCTGGGCGGTGAATTGATCGCACCAGAGGATGGCGCCGTGGCCGCGCTGCAAGGCCGACCGCAGCCCCTCCAGCCCCTCCAGCCGGATCGTCGGCGACCAGCGGCCAGCCACCAGATGTGCGGCAAGCTGCAGGCGGCGCCGATGGCGCGCCGCCAGCAATCCCTCGAACAGCTTGCGTGTATCGATGCCATCGCCAAGCACCGCGCGTGTCGCGGCCGCGTAGGCCGGGAATTCCTTGCGCATATGGCGCTTGAGGCGAAACCTCGATATGCGGCCGCAGATCGGCGCCCACCAGCGCACCGGCAGCGCCGCTGCCACCACGAGATAGAAGACGGACAGCAGGCCTTCCCGAAGGTCCTTGTTGGAAAAGCGGCGAAGCCGGCCGGGGTGAACCAGCTTGCGGCTGAAGAAGCGGACGTCCTCCGCCCGTTCCGGGACGAAGACGTCGGCGATGATTTCAGTGCGGAAACTGGCTGCCGATGGCAGCTTGCGGGCGGCCTTGCGGGATTTTGCGAACCACCACAGCCTCATCGGTCCAGCCCGTTCTTCGACCCCCGCTTTACTGCGTCGGCTTGGGACGTGCAAGGTCATGTCCGCGCTCAAGACTTCTGCAAATTTCGCTTGCCCTCTACCTGGGGGACAGGCGCGTGCAACGCGAGCTGGCGCCCGCGACGCCGGACCGCTGATCGCTGACCGGCAGTCGCTATTCCATATAC
>NZ_RZPH01000156.1:0-8598 GCF_004022825.1 Mesorhizobium sp. M7A.F.Ca.CA.004.04.2.1 | reverse complement strand
AACCCGCTTCCCCATCGATGATGGCGTTCGAGCCAGGGGAACTGCGGCAGCTGTTGGAGGATGAACCCGCTTCCCCATCGATGATGGCGTTCGAGCCAGGGGAACTGCGGCAGCTGTTGGAGGATGAACCCGCTTCCCCATCGATGATGGCGTTCGAGCCAGAGGAACTGCGGCAACTGTTGGAGGATGAACCCGCTTCCCCACCGATGATGGCGTTCGAGCCAGGGGAACTGCGGCAACTGTTAAATGAGCCTGCCTCCACTTGGGCACAAATCAATTCGACCCCACATGCGCGAGCGGACGGTGTTCATCAGCCAGCCCAGGCGCCCCTGGCTCCCTGAACGCAGAAGATAACTTTGCGGAGGAGCGATCACGCAACTGTCGTCGGCGCCGGGCCTCAGGGTGAATGGAGAGGATGGTGTCGCGTGAAGGCGCAACACGCGTGCTGACCGACCTGCATACGTAGGAAGTCGTTCATTGCTCCCAAATCGTATGTGAGGAACATTCCTGTCCCGGCTGCGCCGCGCGATGCTAGGTCGCGTTGTTCAGCGGGTCAAGCCGATGACACCTACGAAGCTACTGATCGGGCAGATCGCCGTTGTGTGCGCAATTGTCATTATCGGCGTATGGACGGCAACCCAATGGTGCGCTCAAATGCTGACCTACCAGACGCCTCTCGGCGCACCATGGTTTCTCTTCGCCGGCTGGCCAATCTACAAGCCGTGGAAGCTGTTTGAATGGTGGTTCCACTTCGATGCTTATGCGCCGGAGGTCTTCGACAAAGCCGGTACGCTTGCAGGCGCCAGCGGATTCCTGGGCTGTGCCGCCGCAATCGCAGGCTCGCTTTTGCGCGCGCGACAGCGCGGGTCGGTTACGACCTATGGGTCTTCACGGTGGGCCACGACTCATGAGGTCGAGACGGCAGGGTTGTTACGGCCGGCGGGCGTTTTCCTCGGTAGGCTGAACGATCGCTATCTGCGCCATGACGGCCCGGAGCACGTCATGGCATTTGCGCCGACGCGTTCGGGCAAGGGCGTGGGGCTGGTTGTTCCAACGCTACTTTCCTGGACCGGGTCTGCCATCATTCATGATATAAAAGGCGAAAATTGGCAGTTGACCTCCGGCTGGCGGTCGAAATTCTCGTACTGCCTTCTGTTCAATCCGACCGACCCGAGATCGGCACGCTACAACCCGCTGCTGGAGGTGCGCAAAGGCCCAGATGAGATCCGGGACGTTCAAAACATCGCCGACATCCTCGTCGATCCCGAGGGCGCGCTGGAGCGACGGAACCACTGGGAGAAGACCAGCCATTCACTTCTAGTTGGCGCCATTTTGCACGTGCTCTACGCTGAAGAGGACAAGACGCTTGCCCGCGTCGCCACCTTCCTGTCGGACCCGCAACGCTCGTTTGCCGCAACGCTACGGCGGATGATGACGACAAACCATCTCGGGACGGGGCATAACCCTCAGGTCCATCCCGTAGTGGCCTCGGCGGCCCGCGAACTCCTGAACAAGTCGGAAAACGAGCGCTCAGGCGTCCTCTCGACCGCCATGTCCTTTCTCGGGCTTTATCGTGATCCAACGGTCGCGGCGGCCACTTCGTCCTGCGACTGGCGCATCGCTGACCTAGTGGATGGAGAGCGACCGCTGTCGCTCTATCTGGTCGTGCCGCCTTCGGATATCTCGCGCACCAAGCCTTTGGTGCGACTGATCTTGAACCAGATCGGCAGGCGGTTGACGGAGCGTCTGGAGGGGGACCCGAAGAAGAGCCGTAAGCATCAGCTGCTCATGATGCTGGACGAGTTTCCGGCGCTCGGTCGCCTCGACTTCTTCGAAACGGCGCTCGCCTTCATGGCAGGTTATGGCATTCGCTCCTATCTGATCGCACAATCTTTGAACCAGGTTTCAAAGGCCTATGGCGAGAACAATGCTATTCTCGACAATTGCCACGTGCGAATTGCCTTTTCCTCCAATGACGAACGCACGGCCAAGCGCATCTCGGATGCCCTCGGCACCGCAACCGAACTTAGGTCGATGCGCAACTATGCGGGCCATCGGCTTGCGCCCTGGCTTTCACATGTCATGGTGAGCCGCCAGGAAACCGCGCGCCCGCTCCTGACGCCAGGCGAGGTGATGCAATTGCCGCCGTCAGACGAATTGGTCCTGGTTTCTGGGTTGCCGCCGATCCGCGCCAAGAAGCTGCGCTATTATCAGGATCAGAATTTCACAGATCGGGTGCTGCCTGCGCCGGTGCTGCACGACGGACCCTATGCGGACTGCCCTGCATCACGCCCGGACGGCTGGACTGGACAAGTGTGCAGCGTCGATAGCCGACTTGCTGCGGACGAGGAAAGCGCCGACGCGCCAGTTGAAGACGAGGGAGGCGTTCAGCAGCAACGCCATCCAAGCCTGCCCGAAGAAGACGTTGTTGTCTCTCAAGAGCCCGATCAGGCCGATCTGTACAAGCCCGCAGACGATGACAGCGAAGCGCTCGCGGACAAGCGTGTCATGGATCGGATTTCCACTGCGGCCCGCGCCTACGGTATCAACGAGGGCAGGGGCGACGATGTCATTCCCGGCTTCTGAAGTCCGCTGAGTTGCAGAGCGCACCTCAGCGTAGATAACGGCCATAAGCAATTTTGAGCGTCTGGCCGATGCTTCTCCCGTCGCCGGCGCAACGCCGGGCCGTCGGAACGAGCCGCATGAAGCCGCACCGCATTCGCCATCAGTTTCTGCTTGAGCCGGAGCTCAGCGAGAAACTGGACAACCTCAGTCGCGATCCGTCAACGACCAAATCAGCGATCGTGGCGAAGGCGATCGAGGCGTTCATCGAGCGGCGTGGCGAGAGCGAGTTCGATCGGCGCTACGGCGTAAGGCTTGACCGGCTCTCCCGCGATCTTGCCCACGTCAGGCGCGATTCCGAGGTGATCCTGGAGAGCCTGGCGCTCTTCATCCGCTTTTCGATCACCCTTCACGCCCACACGCCGGTCCCGGATCGATCAACGCAGGCTATTGCCCAAGAGCGTTTCGAGAAATTCGTTGAGAAGGTCGGCCGCCAGATCGCTTCCGGCAAAAAGTCGCTTAGCAAAGACAATGGTGGGGGAGGGGAAGGATGAGCTCTCATCCCGAGGCCGACCACCGGCGGCGTGTCATGCTGCGCACCGCCATGGGTCCGGCAATCACCGAAGCCCTGGCCGATCCGTCCGTCATCGAGGTGATGGTCAATCCCGACGGCGCGCTGCGACTCGACCGGTTAGGCGAAGGTCGGGTCGATACCGACGTTCACATGCACCCGTCCGAGGCAGAACGTATCATCCGCCTGGTTGCTTCGCACGTGCGCGCCGAGGCGCACGCCGACAACCCGATCGTCAGTGCCGAATTGCCGTCTGGCGAACGCTTCGAAGGCCTGCTGCCACCTGTGGTGTTGGCGCCATGTTTTGCCATCCGCAAGCCCGCCGCGAAAGTCTACACCCTGGCCGACTATGTTGCCGAACGCATCATGCTGCCGCTGCAGGCCGATGCGCTGAAAAAGGCCGTCCGCGAGCGGCGCAACATGCTGATCGCCGGCGGCACTTCCTCGGGGAAGACAACACTCGCCAACGCTCTGCTGGCTGAAGTCGCCGAATGCGACGATCGGGTGATCCTGATCGAGGACACACGCGAACTGCAGTGCGCGGCCAGGGACTGCGTTGCCCTGAGAACAAGGCGGGGCTCGGTCACCCTTGCCGATCTCGTGCGCTCGACGCTGAGGCTCAGGCCGGACCGCATCATCGTGGGCGAGGTGAGGGGCGCGGAAGCGCTCGACATGCTGAAGGCATGGAACACCGGGCACCCAGGCGGCATCGCTACCGTACACGCCAATTCCGCGCGCTCGGCTCTCTATCGCATTGAGCAACTCGCCCAGGAAGCCGTGGTCACCGTTCCCCGCCGGCTCATCGCTGAGGCGATAGATCTGATCGTCTTCATAGCGGGACGCGGCTCGTCGCGCCACATCGACGCAATCGCCGAGGTCACCGGTCTCGACGGCAGCGGCGATTACGCCGTTGCCCCGCTCACGCTTTCGCAACTCCAGCAGCTTTGAAAGGCCTTCCTCATGCGCAAGAAGCTTCGCTTTCTTTCGTCCACAGCGCTCGCGTTTCTTATCACGGCCCCGGTTTATGCCGCCGGCTCAGGCATGCCGTGGGAGCAGCCGCTGCAGCAGATCCTGGAGTCCGTCCAGGGACCGGTCGCCAAGATCGTTGCGGTCATCATCATTATCACCACCGGCCTGACGCTTGCCTTCGGCGACACCGCCGGTGGTTTTCGGCGCCTGATTCAGATCGTCTTCGGTCTGTCGATCGCCTTCGCGGCATCGAGCTTCTTCCTCTCCTTCTTCTCCTTCGGTGGTGGGGCGCTCGTCTGATGGCCGCCGGGGAGCAGCATATCGAGGGCTTCGCAGTACCGGTCCACCGGGCGCTGACCGAGCCGATCCTGCTCGGCGGGGCTCCGCGCGCGGTGGCGATCCTCAACGGTACAGTGGCCGCGGCCATTGGCTTCGGCTTGCAGCAATGGATTGCTGGTCTGGTGCTTTGGATCGCAGGCCACTCGTTAGCGGTGTTTGCCGCAAGACGCGATCCGGACTTCGCCAGCGTGCTTGTGCGCCACCTACGTCTGAAGGGGTGGCTTGCATGCTGAACCTTTCGGAATATCGAAGCAAAGCCGACCGGCTTGCCGACCATCTACCCTGGGCTGCCTTGGTTGCGTCCGGCATCGTGCTCAACAAGGACGGCAGCTTTCAGCGGACGTTGCGGTTCCGCGGCCCGGATCTCGAAAGTGCGACGGAGGCTGAACTCGTCGGCATTTGCGCCCGGGCGAACAATGCTCTCAGACGCCTTGGCTCTGGCTGGGCATTGTTCTTTGAGGCCGAGCGCACAGAAGCGCTGGGCTATCCGAACTCGCATTTTCCTGACGCCGCGTCGTGGCTGGTCGACGAAGAACGCCGCGCTGCTTTCGAGGGGAAGGTAGCGCACTACGAGAGCCGCTATCATCTGACCTTGGTGTTTATGCCACCGCCGGACGCCCAGGCGCGCGCAGAAAGCACGCTCGTCGACTCTCATTATTCCCGAGGAGAAAGAGACTGGCGCCAGGATCTGGCGAGGTTCCGTGACGAGACCAACCGCGTGCTCGATCTCTTCTCGGGTTTCATGTCCGAAGTACGCGTCCTCGATGATGCTCAGACGTTGACCTACCTCCACGGCACGATTTCGCCTCGTCGCCATCCTATCATGGCCCCGGAAACGCCGATATATCTGGATGCAATCCTGGTCGATGCGCCGCTTACCGGTGGCCTGGAGCCGATGCTTGGTGAGCAGCATCTTCGCACACTGACCATCCTCGGCTTTCCGAACCTCACCCGGCCCGGAATCCTCGATACCCTCAATCATCAGGATTTCGCCTATCGCTGGATGACGCGCTTCATTCCGCTCGAGAAAACGGAAGCCACGAAGACGCTGACGCGATTGCGCCGGCAGTGGTTTGCCAAGCGCAAGTCGATCGTGGCAATCCTACGCGAGGTCATTACCAACGAGCCGGTCCCGCTTGTCGATAGCGATGCCGACAACAAGGCGCTCGATGCCGACGAAGCCCTTCAGGCATTGGGCGGTGATCATGTGAGTTTCGGCTATCTCACCACCACCGTGACGGTGTGGGGCGAGGATCGCCAAGCCGCTGCAGAGAAGCTTCGCGCGGTCGAGCGCATCATCAATGGGCTCGGCTTCACCACGATCCGAGAAGGCGTCAATGCGGTCGAGGCTTGGCTCGGCTCATTGCCTGGCCATGTCTACGCTAACGTTCGCCAACCGCTCGTTCATACATTGAATCTTGCCCATCTCATGCCGCTGTCGTCGGTTTGGGCCGGTCCTGCGACAAACGAGCATCTCGCGAAAGTCACCCAAACCGAAGCGCCACCGCTTTTCGTTGCCGAGACCAGTGGGTCGACACCGTTTCGGCTTTCCACCCACGTCGAAGATGTCGGCCACATGCTGGTTGTTGGTCCGACCGGCGCCGGCAAGTCGGTTCTGCTTGCTCTGATTGCTCTGCAGTTCAGGCGCTACGCCGGCGCCCAGGTTTATGTCTTCGACAAAGGCAATTCGGCCCGTGCTGCAACACTTGCCATGGGTGGAGAACACCACGCGCTAGGAGCGGACGGTTCCCTTGCCTTTCAGCCACTGCGCAGCATCAACGACCAGGCTAGCCGAAGCTGGGCGGCCGAATGGATCGCCAGCCTTGTTGCCCACGAGAACGTCACCGTCACGCCGGAGGTGAAGGAGGCTATTTGGTCAGCGCTGGCCAGCCTTGCCACCGCGCCGGCGCAGGAACGCACACTGACCGGTCTTTCGGTCCTGCTTCAATCCAATGCGCTGAAGACCGCATTGATGCCCTACACGCTCGATGGTCCCTTCGGCCGCCTGCTCGATGCCGATCATGATGGGCTGGCCTTGTCGGATGTGCAGTGTTTCGAGACCGAGGAGTTAATGCACAGCCAAGGCGCTTTGCTGCCAGTGCTTACCTATCTGTTCCAGCGACTTGAGGAACGGTTCGACGGACGGCCCACGCTGATCATGCTCGACGAGGCGTGGGTCTATCTCGACAATCCGCTGTTCGCCGCCCGCATCCGCGAATGGCTGAAGGTGCTGCGAAAGAAGAACGTGTCGGTTGTCTTCGCTACGCAGTCGCTGGCTGATATCGCGGGCTCTGGCATAGCGCCGGCAATCATCGAAAGCTGCCCGCAGCGCATTTTCCTTCCCAATGATCGTGCCGTGGAACCCCAGGCGCGCACAGCCTACGAGCGCTTCGGTTTAAGCGAGCGGCAGATCGAATTGATCGCCCGCGCCACGCCGAAGCGTCAGTATTATCTGCAATCGCGCCGCGGCAACCGTCTGTTCGAGCTCGAGCTTGGCCCCATCGCTCTTGCGCTTTGCGGTGCTTCCGATCCGGCCACGCAGACTCTGATCGACAGGATCATGTCCGAAGACGGGCAAGGCAGCTTTGCCTCGCAGTTCCTGATCGCGCGCGGCCTCGATTGGGCCGGCGAACTTCTCAAGCAATTCCCTCAACCAGACAAGGAGCAATTCTCATGATGCGGCGACGCCTTCTCTCCGGCCTGATCACCGTTTCCCTGATCGCCAAGCCTATGGCCGACTATGTGCAGCCCGCCTACGCCCTTATCGTGTTCGATCCGTCCAATTATGCGCAGAACGTGCTGACGGCCGCGCGCGCATTGGAGCAGATCAACAACCAGATCCAGTCGCTGCAGAATCAGGCGACCATGCTGCAGAACATGGCGCGCAATCTTCAGCGTCTGGATTTCTCTTCCGTTGGCCAACTCACCGGTTCGCTCCATCGCATCGACGGCTTGATGGACCAGGCGAGTGGCCTCAGCTTTGATCTGGGCAAGCTTCAAGACCAGTGGCGCAGCCAATATCCGGAAAGCTACGACGCCACGATCAAAGTCAGCGATGTGGCGAGTGCTGCGCGGGAGCGTTGGCAAACCGCCATGCAGGCGTTCCGCCAGACCATGGGTGTCCAGTCGCAAATCGTCGAGAACGTCCGCGCCGACGGCGATCTGCTCGCCGATCTCGTCAACCGCAGCCAAGGGGCGGCCGGTGCGCTTCAGGCAAGCCAGGCCACCAACCAGCTGATGGCGCTTTCGACAAAACAGCAGATGCAGATCCAGACGCTGCTCGCAACGCAGTTTCGAGCTGAGGCCGAGGATGCCGCCCGCAAGGCCCAGTCAGACGAAGCCGCCCGCGAGATGACGAAGCGATTCTTGGGTACCGGCTCGGCTTATCCCGGCAATTAATCACGAGTTCATCACGACGAGAAAGGCAGCGGCATGAACGACCTTGGCGTCATCGATCGCTTCATGGAGACCTTCATCCGCTACATCGACAGCGGGTTCGGTCTGCTATCGGGCGACCTCGCCTTCCTCACTACCATTCTGATCGGCATTGACATCACACTTGCCGGCCTGGCGTGGGCGCTCGGCGACGAAACCAGCGTTCTCGGCCGGCTTGTCCGCAAGGTGCTCTATGTTGGCGTCTTCGCCTTCATTCTGAACAATTTCAAGAACCTCGCCGATATCGTTTATCGTTCTTTTGCCGGTCTCGGGATTAAGGCGTCGGCCGGCAATCTGTCGGCAGACAATCTCTTGCGCCCGGGCCGCATTGCCGCGACCGGTTTCGAAGGTGCTTGGCCAATGCTTGACCAAGCCAGTCAGCTCCTGGGCTTCCCGGAAATCTTCGGCAACGCACTGACCATCTTCGTGCTGCTGATGGCCTGGTTCCTGGTCATCATCGCCTTCTTCATCCTTTCCATCCAGCTTTTCATCACCATCCTAGAGTTCAAGCTCACCACGCTGGCAGGTTTTGTTTTGGTTCCATTCGCACTTTGGAACCGTTCAGCGTTCCTGGCCGAACGCGTGCTCGGCCATGTTATCTCGTCAGGCATCAAGGTGATGGTGCTCGCCGTCATTGTCGGTATCGGCTCCACGCTCTTCGGGGAGTTCGCTTCCGCATTGCAAGGCAAGGAGCCGGATCTTGCCGGTGCCATGTCCCAGGT
>NZ_RZPH01001570.1:0-796 GCF_004022825.1 Mesorhizobium sp. M7A.F.Ca.CA.004.04.2.1 | reverse complement strand
CCTGGCGTTCATCGCCGGCGACAAGCCGGCGATGAACGCCAGGCGTGCCTTCATCGCGGCAGCACGCGAAGTGGACGTGTTCGTCAGCGACAAGGCGCCCGCCTGACACAAGCCGACATTTGGGGCGGCAATCTGGATTGAGGCACGGCCCGCATCTGCGGGCCGTTTGCCGTCACTTTGCCGTTTCGGTTTCGGCTTCAGTCTCGTCTTCGGGCTTCGAACGTTCCCTCGCTGCAACCTTTGCTGCCAGCTTCTCGGCCTTCTTGGCCGCCTTCTGGCGGTCGCGTTCCTTGCGTTCCTGATCGTAGTTTGGTGGTCGCGCCATATTGGCTCCTTTTCACTGCCTCGCGGCTCTGGTCCTGCCTAGGAGCATTAGCCGTC
Organism: Mesorhizobium sp. M7A.F.Ca.CA.004.04.2.1; assembly: GCF_004022825.1. Taxonomy (NCBI): domain Bacteria; kingdom Pseudomonadati; phylum Pseudomonadota; class Alphaproteobacteria; order Hyphomicrobiales; family Phyllobacteriaceae; genus Mesorhizobium; species Mesorhizobium sp. M7A.F.Ca.CA.004.04.2.1. The sequence continues at coordinate 415 of NZ_RZPH01001570.1, read as the reverse complement.
AAACACAACAGCTGAAGCGATAGTGCGTCGATGATGGCCAGGCTTGCAAGATGCGCGTCGCAATGAAGGGGCCAGGTCCATCATTGCGGCGGCCAATACCTATCGCCATCGATTTGCCGATCAGATGCCGCTTCGGTCAATCACCAGATCTGCAGCACCAAAACGGTCCTTTGCCGTCAGCTGCTGGTGCCAGTAGGGATAGAGCAAGGGCGGCCGGCTGACCGCATCGAGGCGCTCGCGCTCCTCGCCGGAAAGCACCAGGCTTGCCGCCGCGATGTTGTCCCGGAACTGCGTTTCCGTCCTGCCGCCGATCACCAGCGAACTGACGGCCGGCCGGCCAAGCAGCCAGGCCAGCGCCACCTGCGCTGCCGACACGCCGCGCTGCGCGCCGATCTCGACAAGCACGTCGACGATC
>NZ_RZPH01001569.1:0-801 GCF_004022825.1 Mesorhizobium sp. M7A.F.Ca.CA.004.04.2.1 | reverse complement strand
GATCAAGAGCTTTGTCGCCGTGGCGGAATCCGGCAGCCTGTCGGCCGCCGCGCGAAAGCTTTCGGCCAGCCAGCCGACGCTTGGCCGTCACATCGGCGAGTTGGAACGGGCACTCGGCGTCACACTGTTCCGTCGAGGACGGCACGGCTACGAACTGACGGAGGCCGGCAGCACGCTGTTCGAACGCGGCAAGGCGGTCAGTGAGCAGGCAAGCGCCTTCTCACTGCTGGCGCTGGGTTCGGTCGAGGCCATCGAAGGCACGGTGCGCATCGCCGCCAGCGAGGTGGTGGCGGCCTATGTCCTGCCTGAGATGACGATGCGGCTGGGGATCGAGGAGCCCGGCATCGAGGTCGAGATCGTCGCCTCCAACCAGGTCGAGAACCTGCTGCGTCGGGATGCCGACATCGCCATCCGCATGGTCAAGCCGGCGCAGAACGAGCTGATGGCACGCAGGGTCTGCGATATCGAGCTCTGCGCCTGCGCGGCCAAATCCTATCTCGACAGGCGCGGCCGTCCGCTGAAGCCTGCCGATCTTGTCGACCACGACCTGGTCGGCTTCGACCGCGGCGACGAGATCATCAGGGGCTTTACCCAGCATGGCATCCCCGTCACCCGGAGCAGCTTCCGCTTCAGGGCCGACAACCAGATCGTTTTGTGGGAAGCGGTGCGGGCGGGAAACGGCATCGGCCTCGGTCAGGAGCCGCTGGCCGACAGGGATCCTTTGATAGAGAAGGTTCTGCCAGATCTGCCGCTGCCAGTTCTGCCGGTGTGGCTAGCGATGCATCGCGACGTGCGTACCAG
>NZ_RZPH01001568.1:0-804 GCF_004022825.1 Mesorhizobium sp. M7A.F.Ca.CA.004.04.2.1 | reverse complement strand
GGGATGACGAAGTGGAGGGTTACGCGCTGCGCCGCTCGGCCGGCAGGGCGTCCAGCAATGTCTGCAGCTTGGCGACCGAGTTCTGCTCGGCAAGCGGCGTATAGACGATCAGCTTCATGTCGGAGCCATCGCCGATCGACAGGCTCATATGCTCGAAGATCATGGCGCCCGCGCTCGGGTGCCGGACATGCTTCACCCCCGACAACCGGTGCGCGACGTCGCGCTGCGGCCACCAAGCGCGAAATTCGGGGCTCGAACGCGTCATCAACTCGATCAGCCGCTCGAAATCCGGATCGCCGACATAACGCGCACTCGCGGCCCGGAAGGAGGCCAGCACGGTGCGCGCCAGTTGCTCCCAGTCGACCAGGAGGCGCCGGTGGTGCGGGCTGGTGAACACCATGTGGACGATGTTGCGGGCGTCCCCCTCCAGCAAGCCATAGTCGCCGAACACCGCGACGGCAGCCGGGTTCCAGGCCAGCACATCCCAGCGCCGCCCGACAACATAGGCCGGCTGCAGCACCAGGCTCTGCAGCATGTGCAGCAAGGGGCCGTCGACTTTTTCCGGCGCCACGGCACGGCGCTCCGGCTGCTGGCGGTCGGCGAGGATGAACAGATGCTGTTTTTCGGCGGCGTCGAGGCGCAGTGCTTCGGCAAGTGCCGTCAGCACCTCGACCGAGGGCCTGACCTCCCGCCCCTGCTCCAGCCATGTGTACCAGGTGGTGCCGACACCGGCGATCATCGCCACCGGTCTCAGGCGGCGTACGCCGGGCTTGCGCCGCGAGGAGGTGGCGATGATCGCCGGTG
>NZ_RZPH01001567.1:0-804 GCF_004022825.1 Mesorhizobium sp. M7A.F.Ca.CA.004.04.2.1 | reverse complement strand
GCCCGGCCGCTTCCTGATGCCTGGCGATCTCGAAGGCTCGCCGGCACTGACCTTCGCGCCCCTGGCCGGGATCGGCGACAGGCGTCCGCGCCCGGGGTCGCTGCACGCCATGATGGACAGGCGCTATGAGGCCTACAAGACGCATGTCGTCAAACCCTTCTTTCGCGAACACATCACCCGCCTCGATCGCCAGATCGTGCTGATCGACGCCATGCAGGCGCTGAACGCCGGCCCCGGCGCCATGGCCGACCTGGAACGCGCGGTGACCGAGATCCTCAGCTGTTTCCGACCTGGCCGGGGCAGCTTCCTCACCGATCTGTTTTCGCGGCGCATCGACCGCATCCTGGTTGCCGCGACCAAGGCCGACCATCTGCACCACGAAAGCCATGACCGCCTGCAGGCGATCGTGCGGCGGCTTGCCGACCGAGCCGTGGCACGGGCGAATTTCACCGGCGCCGATGTCGACGTGGTCGCCATGGCGGCGGTGCGCGCGACGCGCGAAGGCACCGTCAAGCAAGGCCGGGAGACGTTGCCAGTCATTATCGGCACGCCGATCGCCGGCGAGAGGATCAACGGTGAAACTTTCGATGGAAAAACTGAAACAGCCATATTTCCTGGTGACTTACCGGAGAAAATTGATGCAGTTTTTGATCTTTCGGGAGCCGATCACAAGCAGGATGCCGCGGACCCTGCAATCCGCTTCGTCCGTTTCCGTCCGCCAAAGCTAGAACGAACGGCTGAAGGTATCACCCTGTCGCTGCCGCATATCAGGCTCGACCGTGCCTTGCAGTTCCTGATCGGAGA
>NZ_RZPH01001566.1:0-805 GCF_004022825.1 Mesorhizobium sp. M7A.F.Ca.CA.004.04.2.1 | reverse complement strand
GGGTATTACGGGCGCGCTGCTCAAGGCCACCCACAACGCCGGCTTCGCCGAGCCGAAGCCGATCCAGGCACAGGCGATCCCCCCTCAGATGGAAGGCCGTGACATTTTCGGCATCGCCCAGACCGGCTCCGGCAAGACCGCGGCCTTCGCGCTGCCGATCTTGTCGAAGATCATTGCGCTTGGCACCAAGCGCCGGCCGAAGACGGCGCGTGCGCTGATTCTGGCGCCGACGCGCGAACTCGCCGTGCAGGTGACGCGCGAACTGGAATGGCTCTACGAACTGACCGGCGCCACCGTGGCGTCATGCGTCGGCGGCATGGACATGCGCTCGGAGCGGCGTGTGCTGGAGCGCGGCGCCCATATCGTCGTCGGCACGCCCGGCCGGCTGCGCGACCACATCACCCGGCGCTCGCTCGACATGTCGGCGCTGAAGGCGGTGGTGCTCGACGAGGCCGACGAAATGCTCGATCTCGGCTTTCGCGAAGACCTCGAATTCATCCTCGACGCTGCTCCGGCCGAACGCCGCACGCTGATGTTCTCGGCCACCGTGCCGCGCTCGATCGCCACGCTCGCCCAGGGCTACCAGCGCGATGCGGTGCGCATCTCGGCCGCCGGCGAGGAGAAGCAGCATCTCGACATCGAATACCGGGCGCTGAGCGTCGCCCAGCCCGACCGCGAGAACGCCATCATCAACGTGCTGCGCTATTACGAAGCCAAGAACGCGCTGGTGTTCTGCAACACGCGTGCCGCCGTCAATCATCTGCCCGCGCGCTTCAACAACCGCCACTTCTCCGTCGTGCCGCTT
>NZ_RZPH01001565.1:0-805 GCF_004022825.1 Mesorhizobium sp. M7A.F.Ca.CA.004.04.2.1 | reverse complement strand
AGTGTTATTTGTGCAACACGGCATTAATCTGTTTGTGGAATTGTAATTATTCCGGAAATCGTCATTGAAGGCAGATGAACGATGGGTATGTTCGCCGCTGAAAAGGGCGAGCGGTGTGAGCCTTTTTCGTTGTGGGGGTGAGGCGGGAAAACATTGCCGCCAGCCACAAATCCGAAGCCATTTATAACTATGACTGGAGAGGTCAGAAAATGAACATCAAGAGCCTCCTTCTCGGCTCAGCCGCGGCCCTGATCGCGGTCAGCGGCGCGCGCGCCGCCGACGCTGTCGTCGTCGCCGAACCGGAACCGGCCGAATACGTCAAGATCTGCGACGTCTACGGCGCCGGTTACTTCTACATTCCGGGCACCGAGACCTGCCTGCGCATCGGCGGCTATCTGCGCTATGACATGGGCGCTGGCGATTCCGGCGCGCTGGATGGCGCCAATAACGTTCCGGATACCGAGGACGGCGACAGCAACGATACCTGGTATAAGAACATGCGTTTCACGCTGAGGACTTATACCGGCCAGGAAACCGAGCTCGGCACGTTGAAGACCTTTACCGAGACTCGCTTTCAATTCGGCAACAGCAGCGGCAACTATGAGACTAGTGGCTCTGGCTGGCAGGCCGGCAACAAGGCCACCAGCCTCAATTTCGCCTGGATCCAGCTCGGTGGCCTGCGCGTCGGTAAGGATGAAACGGTATACGATCAGTTCATCGGTTATGCCGGCAACGTCATCCAGGACACGCTCATCCCGTATGGTGTCAAGGATACCAATCTCATCAGCTACTACTTCGACGCAGG
>NZ_RZPH01001564.1:0-805 GCF_004022825.1 Mesorhizobium sp. M7A.F.Ca.CA.004.04.2.1 | reverse complement strand
GTCGACAGGGCGGTATAGTCCCGGTCGCAGGGAAAGCGGGTGACGATCGACATGGCGCAATACGGACTGGCCACAGCGCCAAATTGCGAAACCATCTCGTCGGGATGGTTGTTCAGATTGTCATAGGCCGAGGTTGTCCGAATGCCGCTGTTTTGCTTGACCTTGGCCATCGAATTGGGATTGCCGTTGGTCAACGTGTCGTCGCGATAGATCCTGGCCTTGTTGTTCGTCGGATCGATGTAGCGATGCTCGATGATCGGCAGGAAGCCGTAATAGGCGATTGCCCGCGCCGCGTGGCAGAAGACGAAGCCGCCGCTCTCGCATTTGAGAACATAGTTCGACGAGTTGCAGCCGGCCGGATAGTAAGTCGTGACCGTGCGCGGCCAGATGATGATGTCGTCGATGTAGCTGTATTCGGTGTTGCGCGAATTGAAGCGGTGCTTTTCCCAATCCGTGTCCGGCGTCGACAAAGGATCGTAGGACGCATCGGCCATGATCTTGACCATCGGCACGCCGCTGCCGTCGAGCCCGATGAAGCCGCGCGTGCTCATGCGAACAGTTCGATCTTGGCTTCTGTGCCGTTGCCGGTGATCACCAGCTTGCCGTTGGCGGATTGCAGCTCTTCCACGATGGCCGTGCCGATCCGCGCGACCTGCAGCTTCAATTCGCCGCTTGCGAACACCAGGGGCGTGCCGTCGTTGGTTCCGTCAGTGACGACGAACTGATCAGCCTTGATGACAAAGCGCGAGAACGGCGCCAAAGGATTGCCGCCGGTAAAGCCGGCTTCCATGACATAGCCGGCATC
>NZ_RZPH01001563.1:0-806 GCF_004022825.1 Mesorhizobium sp. M7A.F.Ca.CA.004.04.2.1 | reverse complement strand
CTGCCGTCGTGCGAGGTCAGCGACAGGAAGCGGCTGACCTTGCGGATCTCATCGACGGTGACGACTGTCTTGAAACTCTTGGTCTTGTCGTTCAACGGCCGGGTCAGATGCAGCACGGAAGGATGCGCCCCGGTTGCGATCTGGCGGAACAGCGACGACGCCGGATCGGGAGCGGCAAGGCTTTCCGGCGCGTTCGCAAAATCCGGGTGCTTCAACAGATGATGCGCAAGGTGGAAGGCGAGCGTCGCCTTGCCGATGCCGACCGGTCCGGAGAAGATCAGTGCATGAGGCAGCTTGCCCGCCCGATAGGCAGCGGTGAGCACGCCCGCAGCCTGGCCGTGCCCGACCAGAAGGGGCGTTTCGGAGGGCTCCGGCACGCCGTCGAGCGTGTCGTGCTGCTCGGGTGCAATGCGCTCGAAGATCATGCCGGCGTTGCCTGCCTGTCGCGTGCCGGCGTTCTCGCCGCCAGTGCCGCGAACACCGCCGCGGTGACGACGTTCTCGACCGCGTCGGGCTCGGCGGCTGCGTCGATGACGATGCAGCGCTCCGGCTCGGCCTTGGCGATCGCCAGAAACGCCTCGCGGCGGGCCTGATGGATCGCCAGCGTCTCCTTTTCGAAGCGGTCGGCGACTGCCTCGGTGCCGCGCCGCAGCGTTGCGCGCCTCAGGCCTTCCGCCGGATCGATGTCGAAGATCAGCGTCATGTCCGGCATCATGCCGTTGATGGCGACCTGCTCCAGCGCATCCATGAACGCCGGATCGATGCCGCCTGTGACGCCCTGGTAGACGCGTGAGGAATCGAGGAAG
>NZ_RZPH01001562.1:0-809 GCF_004022825.1 Mesorhizobium sp. M7A.F.Ca.CA.004.04.2.1 | reverse complement strand
GTTGAAGAAGGTCTGAGATCAGCCTGGCATTTGCTGGCGGTGGTTTCGTCGCGCCCCAACTCACTGTCCGTCAGTTGCGCCCGGCCATCGCATCGCGCAGCAAGGAAGCACCGCCTTCAAAGCCGGCAATCTCGGCTTCCTCGATCGCGGTCCTGTAGTCATCGATGCGGGTTTCGAGCACCGGGTCGGCGCCCGCCGCCAAAAGCAGGCCGATCGCATCGACACTGCGGATGGCCACCGAATAGTGCAGCGGCGTCCAGTCGTTGACGCCCCGCATGTTGGGGTCGGCACCGCCGTCGATCAAAACCCGCACGATGTCCAGCCGGTCGGCGCGGTCGGTGGACAGCGCTGCAATGATGGACGGAAACCCACCGTGATCCTGATAGTTTGGATTCGAGCCGGCATCCAGCAAAGACGAGATGAAGCCGACGGGGCTCCAATAGATCGCATATTCCAGCGGATGCCCGAGGCCGAGCTCGAACGGCATGCGCTCGTCGAACCAGCGGGAAGAGCCGCCCAACGCCACGCCGAGGCCCTCGAAGTCGCCGGCCTTGAAGGCATCGTCGATAACGTTGAACAGGCGATGGCGCTCGCATCGATCTTCCGGGATTTCCAACATGGCCGTGATCCAGAAGGCGAAACTGACGGCCTATAGTGCCTCGATCTTCCGGGCGTGGGAAGGCGGGACGATTCGACTGAATGAGATTGGGATCTTCAGCCTACCGCAGGCTGATTGGTTTTCGATTCTCCGCCAGAAATGGCGGAGCCGGCCCGGGGACGGGGCCGGCTCCTTTCACCCGGTCGTTGGG
>NZ_RZPH01001561.1:0-810 GCF_004022825.1 Mesorhizobium sp. M7A.F.Ca.CA.004.04.2.1 | reverse complement strand
GTCGATGCCACCGCGCTCGCGGCCCGCCGTGCCGATCGTCTGTTCGACAAAGGCGGCGTCGGTGAGATCGCCCTGCGCGAAGGCGAGCCTGTCGTCATAGGCGGCGAGGGACGCAGGACGCTGCTTGACGTCGATGGCAGTGACAGAGGCACCGGCATCGAGCAGCGCCAGCGTGATCGCCTCGCCCATGCCGCCGCCTGCGCCGGCCACGACCGCATGCCTGCCGGTGAAATCGTAAGCGATCATCTGAACCCCTCGTCTGTTCCTGCCAAAATGCAGATCGAAGGGACAATAGGGGCGGACCAAAATTCCATCAAGCGGTATTAGAAAAAATTTGCCAAAATGGAAAATAGCGATATCGTACCCCAAATGACCTCTCAGCTCGGATGGATTTCAACAGCATGAACCTGCATTCCGGCGCGCGGACCTTTTCCGTGATTTCTCCCGTCGACGGCTCGACCTATACGACGCGCTCTTATGCCGACGGTTCCACCATCGAGGCAGCGCTCACCCGCGCGCGTGCCGCCCTGCCGTCCTGGCGGCGGACGCCGCTGGCCGACAGACTGGCGATCCTGCTGCGCTTTGGTGAGGAGATGAAGGCGCGGGCAACGCCGCTGGCCGAGATGGTGGCCTGGCAGATCGGCCGGCCGCTATGGCAGGCCGACGAGACGCCTCGCCTGGCGCTGGTCGGACAATTGCTTGCCGACATCGCACCGGAAACCCTGGCCAATGTGCCGTATCCTTCGGATGACAACATCCGCCGCTATGCCAAGCCGGTGGCGGGCGGCCTGCATCTGTCGATCTGCGCCT
>NZ_RZPH01000155.1:0-8603 GCF_004022825.1 Mesorhizobium sp. M7A.F.Ca.CA.004.04.2.1 | reverse complement strand
AGTTATTACGGGGCGAAACTGAGCACGTGGTTTGGATAGCAGCAATCCGGTCCACCGGCGCACATGCAGCGGCTTCATACAAGCGTTCAAGTTGCGAGATGAGCTTGAGTGAACGACGTCGGAGAATTGCGTCCTTTGGACGCTGGTTTCGCGGTTCCCGTAGGATTCGATTACGGGAAGCGTTCTTGGCTGCTTCTCGGCTCAGCGCTCATCGGGATGAACAACGTACCCGCGGTCAAGGTCTTCGCGACCTCAACCCAGTCACCATCCCGCAACAGCAGCGGTCGGGTCCTGATCAAGCGCTCAGCCTCAGCACAGGTGCTGGAGCAACGGTAGAGCGCGGAAAACGTGTATCGGAATGCGCTGGCTCACCATAGGAAGCTGCCACGGCATGTCGAATGTCCCCAGGGGGCGGACCGTTCCCTTGCATTTGTCTCGATGACGGGCTCTCAAAGCTAAAGCCAAGAGAGCTTTATAAAAATCGCACCCGATCGGCTGCGCAACGACGACCAGCTGAGGCCCGATCGGGTGCTAAGGTCGTGCCAAAAAAGGCGCGTCACTGTCGCATTTCTAGCCGGCTTGCGATCGGACGTCATCTCTTGGCGATCGCTGCCCCTTCTCTCAAATGCGTTTAGCGGCGCCGATGGCGAATAGCGCAAGCTTTTCCACCCGTTTCTACTCCACTACCGAGACTCGTCACCAACCTCCTTTTATTCGCTTCCATATGGCCCATCCTGTCTCCAATCGAGGAGGAGCGCGAACATGGGCCAAGCCGTAGAACGTCTCAGTCTCGGGAATTCTTCTGCTCGCCAAACTGCCGTTGTCGCCGGCACCATATTTGGCAGGGTGACAGTGCACGACAAGATATCAGGCGTTCTTGTCTGGGCTGAACTATGCTTGCAAGCCATAACCCAAAAATCGCCGATCCCTTTGAATTCGAGCCGGATGAATGGGTGTTTCAAAATTTTTGGCGGTTTTAGGCAGAACCCTCCGATGGCCCGCGTACCGGTCAAGCTTCGTGAGCACTTTAGGTTCGTCGATCAGGCATAGGTTTCTTTCCCATGCCACATGCTGGCCGTTTGCCTAGTTCGGAAGCCCTCGAGAGGCGTTGCTCGTCTTGGTATGGCGTCGCCCCTTTTTCCGATCCATCGGCCACGGAGCTAGAATGGTGTCTAGCTGTTGCCGCCTACTTGGTCATCCGGCATGGAGATGCCTATATACCGACCTTCGAAAGGCTGGAATACGAGGTCGAACAAATGCGGCGGAAGCTCGGAAATCGCGAGCGAGCGCAGCGCGTGCTGGCCACGCTCAACCTAAATGGCTCGGACAGCTGGAGCCGTGAGGTTGGTTCTCAAGGCCTGGATGGCGCCGCAATCACATTCGCCCGGGCGGGGTAAAAGCGATTTTTTGGAGCCACTCGCGCTTTTGCGCTAACGAAGGTCCCGCGCCGTATTTGGGCCGGATCCATTTGTGGCCCATCAGAGAAGCAATTACCTTCTCCGGCGCCTCAACTGCCGTCAGCCGGTCCTCGAAAGTGTGTCGCAGGCTATAAAGACTATGCTCGGAAGTCGGCAGAAGTTCCTTGCTGGCGAGCACCTTGTTGACGAGCGCTGAAAGTGACGCGGCCTTGTCGCGATAACGAGGAAAGCCGTCCGGATGGAGCTTGATGGCTGCAAGTGCGCCGCCAACCAAGGGAATGTCACGGGCTGAATGACCGGTCTTCAAGCGACGGCCATTGGGGCGCACCCGCACATGCGGGATTTCTCGATCGAGGTGGATTGTTTCGGTGGTGAGGTTTGCCGCTTCAGAAAGCCTGAGTCCGGTATCGGCAATCACATAGATTAGATGGCGGGCTTCGTCATTGAGTCCGTCGAGCGCGCCTTCAGCGAGTATCTTCTCCTGAATGAACTCCGCTGTGAACGCAGCGCGTTGCCCGGGGACGGCGCCGGAAAGACGCAGGTTTCGAAAAACCGGCTCCAGCTTGAGCTGGTGAGTCAGATCGACGACGCGCAGCATTTTCGAAACATGGCCGATGTCCTTGTTGGCCGTACCGATATCAAGTCCATCCTCAACGATCCGCTTTTGCCACCACTCGCGGAACGCGATTGCGTCGTCCCGAGTGAGGCTTGCGATCTCCTTGTCGCCAATGACTCCAACCAGATTGGCAACTGCGCGCTTTTTGGGGTTACGCCATTTCTTGATTTGGTTGGGCGACATGGCCAGCAAGTTCTGTTGCTCGATCGTCTCGAATTCCTTGATAAGACCGCTCAGGCGGACCGCTGGCCGCTTCTCCCCACCCATGACGGCCGAGACGTCCTGCGCGTCCTCGATCGATTTTTTGTCGAGGAGCAGCTTGATACGGGCCATGAGTTCGTCGAGCGGCCCCGCTGCTAGTTCCTCGTTAGTGCGATAGGCCAATCCAAATGACCGCGCGCGCTTCCTCGCGGCTTCGAAACGCAGCCCCGCCTCGGCGGATTGGCCTTCCCGCAGTCTACGCCAATACGCCTCCAGCCCCGCGCCGAGGCTTTGCACTGCATCTCGCGCCCGTACACCGCGGGGATCGTCAGCCACGGCGACGCCCGTGGAAATGCGTACTAGGCAGCGGCGATCAAACGCCGCGAATTCCTTCGGCACCCTGCGGACGAGATACCAGATGCCTTCACGTTTATGCGGCTTTGGCGCTGCGGAACGTCGCATTATCTTTCTCTAATGTTACACAGTTTGTTACACAGTCTAAGATATGTTTCGCTTCGTGCTGGTCAAGTGCAACAAGGAAGCTTTTGAAAGGAAAGGATTTTTATGGAAGCTATATGGCGGAGAGGGAGGGATTCGAACCCCCGATGGGCTTGCACCCATGCCGCATTTCGAGTGCGGTGCATTCGACCACTCTGCCACCTCTCCGCGGTCATGGTCGGCCGTTGCCGGCGCGGCGCACTAGATAACGGCTGAACGGGCAGGTTACAAGGCCAATCCGTCAGTTATTTGGCTTGCTTGGCAAGCGGCGGATTCACGGGCTGGTGGGTACAGCGAGGCCCGAGGCAGATTGCCGACCAGTCACCCATCCTCAGCCCAGGCGGGGGCAACGCCGTGGGCATGTCGGCACAGCCGGTCCGTGCCCGCCAATGACGGTCTCGAAACGGCGCGGCTGGTTTGCCTTGACTCGCCCCCAACCTTCGGTTAGGGACAGCGCGCAATCGGCGTGGAGGGTTCTTCCGCGCCGCTTGTTTTTTGAACCCGCAGACTGACAAAAAGACGGCTGAACTGCCTCAGGCGGTTCATCAAGGCCGACCGAACAGCGAAAGGCAAAAAATGTTCGCAGTCATTAAAACGGGTGGCAAGCAGTATCGCGTTGCCGCCAACGATCTCCTGAAGATCGAAAAAGTCGAAGCCAATGTCGGCGATATGGTCGAGATCGGCCACGTCCTTGCACATGGCGAAGGCGAGAATGTCACGTTCGGCGCGCCGTTCGTCGATGGCGCGGTGGTCACCGCCGAAGTCGTCGAGCAGGGCAAGAACCGCACCGTCATCGCCTTCAAGAAGCGCCGCCGGCAGAATTCGCGCCGCAAGATCGGCCATCGTCAGCTTTTGACCACCGTGCGGATCTCCGAGATCCTGCTGGGTGGCGCCAAGCCGACGAAGACGGCATCGGTCAAGGCGCCGAAGAAGGTGAAGGCCGAGGCCGCCACCGAGGTGCAGGCGGAAGCCGCGCCGAAGAAGGAGCCCAAGGCCAAGGCAGCCGAGACCGCGGCAGTGCCGCTGTTCAAGGCGCCGAAGGGTGAGCCGGACGATCTGACCGTGATCAAGGGCATCGGCCCGGTCGCAGCCAAGGATCTCAACGAGCAGGGCATCATCACCTTCGCGCAGCTCGCCAAGCTGACCGACAAGGATGTCGCCAAGATCGACGAGCACATGTCCTTCAGCGCCGACCAGATCAAGGACTGGCGCGAGCAGGCCAAGGAATTGGCTGCGAAGTAATTTTCTGGCGACCTGGTCGCCGGATCGGACTTGAAACGGAACGCGAACGCGTTCATAAGGCCTTTTAGGCGCCTTGCGGCGCAACGGAGTTAGTTAGATGGCACACAAGAAAGCTGGCGGCTCGTCGCGCAACGGTCGCGACTCGCATTCCAAGCGTCTGGGCGTGAAGAAGTTCGGCGGCGAAGCCGTCATCCCGGGCAACATCATCATTCGTCAACGCGGCACCACGTGGCATCCCGGCGTCAATGTCGGCATGGGCACGGACCATACGCTTTTTGCGCTCGAGACCGGCGCCGTGACGTTCAACAAAAAAGCCAACGGCCGAACCTACGTATCGGTCAACCCGATTGCCAAAGCCGCGGAGTAGCCGGTTCCGCACTAGAACACCGGCGCCCATCTCGGGACCGGTGTCTGGCAAAGCCAGGAAAAGGATCAGGGGAGATGGGTTTCCATCTCCCCTTTTTCTTGTGCCTGGAGGACTTTCAAATGGTTGCCGAAGCGGAAGACTCAGAAGACGAAAGTTACGCGATAGATTGTCCGGTGCTGGTCACCGAGCGACTGGTGATGCGGGCGCCTCACGAAGGCGATATCGCGCAACTGGTCGAACTTGCCGACAACCGCCATGTCGCCGAAATGCTGGCCCGCATGCCGCACCCCTATGGCGAGGCCGAGGCGCGCTCTTTCCTGGCCATGACCAAGTCGCGCCGGGCCGGTATCGCTTATGCCCTGACGCTGGCCGGCACCGACACTTTCGTCGGCTGCGCCGGTCTCAACACCACCGATCGCGGGCTGGAGCTCGGTTACTGGATCGGCGAGCCGCACTGGAAGAAGGGCTATGCGACCGAGGCGGCGCACGCGCTGGTCGACCTCGCCTTCCAGAGGACGTCGATCCAGGTTCTGCATGCCTCGACACGGGTCATCAATCCGGCCTCGCGCCGCGTCATCCACAAATGCGGGTTCCAATATGCCGGCCAGGGCATGCTGAACTCGATTGTCGCCGGCCAGGTTCCCGTCGAGCGCTACCGGCTCGATCGCAAGACCTGGACGAGCTTGCGGAACTGGGTCCACTTTTGATGTGTGCCGATATTCAGGTGAGGCCGGCCTGCGAATGGCGGTTTCCTGCGCTTCCGGTGCTCGCGTACGAAAAGTACACTCCGCTCCGGTTCTCGGAAGCCACTATTCTCGGCTCGGCCTGACCTGAATCTCGACACACATCGGGTACGGCGCGAAACCAATGGGAGGCAAACTTGGATCAGCCCAGTTCGACCCAGACCGGCAGGTGGTCCGAGCCGACGGCCTTTCGGTCGACCCACAGGCGCTGCAGGGACCTGGCGAGCGACGCGCTGGTGAAGATGTAGTCGATGCGCTTGTGGCGGCTGGGATCGGTGGGTTGCCTGGGATCGACCCAGCTGATGAGATCGTCGCCGGTGGCGTTCAGGCGCAAGGCGGCATCAACGGCGAAGTCGGCGGTCAGCGGCATGCCGAATTCATGATCCGGCCGGCCGGCGAGTTCGATATATTCGGGTGAGCCGGCCAACATGTTGAAATCGCCCATACCGACAAAGGCTTCGGGATGCGGCAATTCCGGCAGGCCGATCTCGGCGACGCCGGACAGCGCGCCGCCTTCGAGCGCGTAGTTCAGCATGCGTTGGCGCAGGAACTGGATCTGGCTGGCGCGTTCGACGGGGCTGCGGTGATCGAGATGGATGGAATAGAAGCGGATGAAACCAAGCGGCGTCTCGATCAGCGCTTCCAGCGCGCCACGCTGGAAGTTCATCATCTCAAAGCTGCGGCTGCGCGGCAAAAGCAGGTTGCGCGACAGATGAATAGGCGTTTTCGACAGCACCATGTTGCCGAGCTGGAAGGTTTTCGTGATGGCGCGGCCATTGTCGATGTGCGAACCGATATTGGCCTCGAAATTGCTGCCATAGACGGCGAAGTAGTCGGGCAGCGCCTCGCCGATCTCGGCGACCATGTCGCGGCCGCCGTTCCTGGGATTGTTGCGGGTCACCTCCTGCAGAGCGATCACATCGGCGCCGCGTACAGCATCAGCGATGCGTCCGACATCGTACTGCCCGTCGAGGCCGATGCCGTACTGGATATTGTAGGTTACAAGCTTCATTCCGGCATCTCTCCGGCCGATCCCGCGCGGCCATTGTCACAAAACGGCCTCGCCCTTCGCCGCGCCTTGGTTTAGAGCAAGGGCCAAGGTTTAGAGCAATGCCGCAAGGCCACTAGTAGAAACTGTACAATCCCATGAAATTTCTCGATCAAGCCAAGGTCTACATCCGCTCCGGTGACGGTGGCGCTGGTTCGGTGTCGTTCCGGCGCGAAAAGTTCATCGAGTTCGGCGGGCCGGACGGCGGTGATGGCGGCCGTGGCGGCGATGTCTGGCTGGAGGCCGTCGACGGGTTGAACACGCTGATAGACTACCGCTACCAGCAGCATTTCAAGGCCAAGACCGGCGTCCACGGCATGGGCCGCAACATGACCGGCGCCAAGGGCGCCGATGTCACGCTGAAAGTGCCGGCGGGAACGCAGGTGTTCGAAGAAGACAACGAGACGCTGATCTGCGACCTGACCGTGGTCGGCCAGCGCTTTCTGCTCGCCAAGGGCGGCAATGGTGGCTTCGGCAACCAGCATTTCAAGACCTCGACCAACCAGGCGCCGCGCCGCGCCAACCCCGGCCTGCCGGGGCAGGAGCTCAACATCTGGCTGCGGCTGAAGCTGATCGCCGATGCCGGACTGGTCGGGCTGCCGAATGCCGGCAAGTCGACATTCCTGGCCGCCGTCACCGCGGCCAAGCCGAAGATCGCCGACTATCCGTTCACGACGCTGCATCCCGGCCTCGGCGTTGCCCGCATCGACGCGCGCGAATTCGTCATCGCCGATATTCCGGGCCTCATCGAAGGCGCGCATGAGGGTGTCGGCATCGGGGACCGCTTCCTTGGCCATGTCGAGCGCACGCGTGTGCTGTTGCATCTGGTTTCGGCGCAGGAGGAAAATCCGGGCAAAGCCTACAAGACCGTCCGCGCGGAGCTTGAGGCCTATGGCAACGGCCTGACCGACAAGGTCGAGATCGTGGCACTGTCCCAGGTCGACACGCTCGACGCCGATGCGCGCAAGAAGAAAGTCGCCTCGCTGAAGCGCGCCGCCGGCCGCGCGCCGATGCTGTTGTCGGCCGTCACCGGCGAGGGTGTCGAGGCGGTGCTGCGGGCGCTGATGTCGGTGGTGGCCGAGGCGCGTGCGCAGATCGCTGCGCCAGTCGAGACGCGCTGGGAAAAGTAGGACGATGCAGTCGCTGGGAAAATATCGGCGCATCACCGTCAAGATCGGCTCGGCGCTGCTCGTCGACCGCGCGACAGGCCTGAAGCGCGACTGGCTGGCCTCGCTCGCCGACGACATTGCGGCGCTGGCCAAGGGCGGCGCTGAAATCCTTGTCGTCTCGTCCGGCGCCATCGCGCTTGGCCGCACGATCCTTGGTCTCGGCAAGCGCGCCTTGAAGCTCGAAGAGAGCCAGGCCGCGGCAGCCGTCGGGCAGATCGCATTGGCCGGCGCGTGGTCGGATGCGCTCGGCAAGGGCAGCCTGAAATCGGGCCAGGTCCTGCTGACGCTCGGCGACACCGAGGAGCGCCGCCGCTATCTCAATGCGCGGGCAACGATCTCGACGCTGCTCAAGATGAAGGCGGTGCCGGTCATCAACGAAAACGACACGGTGGCGACGTCCGAAATCCGCTATGGCGACAATGACCGGCTGGCGGCTCGCGTCGCCACCATGATGGGCGCCGACCTCCTGGTACTGCTCTCCGACATCGATGGCCTCTATACGGCGCCGCCGGCGCGTGACCCCCAGGCCAAATTCATTCCAGTGGTCGACCGCATCACGCCCGATATCGAGGCGATGGCGGGTGCGGCCGCTTCCGAGCTGTCGCGCGGCGGCATGCGCACGAAGCTCGATGCCGGCAAGATCGCCACCGCCGCCGGCACCGCGATGATCATCACGTCGGGCACGCGGTTGTCGCCGCTGATGGCGATCGAACGCGGCGAGCGCGCTACTTTCTTTCGGCCGAGCAGCAACCCGGTCAAGGGCTACAAGACCTGGATCGCCGGCCAGCTCGAACCGGCCGGCCGGCTTACGGTCGATGCCGGCGCCATCGGTGCGCTGCTGTCGGGCAAGTCGTTGCTGCCGGCCGGCGTCAAGCTGGTCAGCGGCAATTTCTCGCGCGGCGACACGGTGGCGATCCTGTCGCCCGAGGGCCGCGAGATCGCGCGCGGGCTGGTTGCCTACGATGCGGCCGATGCCGTAAGGATCGCGGGCCTGAAGACGACCGAGATCGAAACCGTGCTCGGCTACGAGGCGCGTTCGGCGATGATCCACCGCGACGACCTTGTGGTGAGCCATTCGGGTGACCAAGTACGGGCCGGCGACCAAACAGGGGCCGGTGACCAAGTCACGGTCGGTGGCGATGTAAGCGGAGGATGAGCCATGCTGAAACTGCATGAAAAATCCGGGGATGACACCGTAGCAACGATGGCCGATATCGGCCGTTGTGCCCGCGCTGCCGCCCGACCGCTGGCCATTGCCACGACCGCCGCCAAGAACGCCGCACTCCTCGCCATGGCAGAGG
>NZ_RZPH01001560.1:0-810 GCF_004022825.1 Mesorhizobium sp. M7A.F.Ca.CA.004.04.2.1 | reverse complement strand
TTTGCTGCCGGCTATGCCGGCACGGCCACCCAGCTCCTGGCGCAGGCCAAGGGTGTCCTGGTGACCCTGCTGTGGTCGGGTATCGGCAGCGCCATCCTCTACAAGATCGTCGACCTGATCATCGGCCTGCGTCCGACAGCCGACGCAGAGCGCGAAGGCCTCGACCTCACCTCGCATGGCGAAGCGGCCTACCACTCGTAAGCCCGTGCGGGACGGCATTGGCCGCCCCGCAATTCCTATCCCGTCGTGATGCTCCCGAAAGGAGTTCACGCATTGAGGCCCGGATCGCATCCGGGCCTCTTTTTTTGGCAAGTCATTCCGGCAATGCCCGCCTTGGCGCAATCACGTTCGTGTGATCAAGCTTTTTGAGGAAACAACGACCGCTCTGGTTCCGAACTGGGGGGACGATCGTCGTTCTGACGCTCGTGCCAAACAACAGGGAAGGAAACCATTTCATGAACCTCAAGAATATCTGCCTTGGAGCGCTCGCTCTTTCCATGGTCAGCGGCTTTGCATTTGCCGGCGCTCTGGATGAGCCCGACAACATGGCGCCGTTCTTCACGGATTCCGGCATGAAGACCATGAAGCCGATGGCGGATTTCAAGACCGCTTTCATGGCCATGCCGATGGAAAAGCAGGAAGCGATGAAGAAGGAATGCCAGGATGCGGCGATGAGCAAGCCGTATGCGGAATTCTGCGCCAATGTGCAGGCGCTCGGCGGCGCCAACTGATTTGTCCGGTCGGGCCGAGGCCCGATCTTTGTTCCAAACGACCAATGGCGGGCCCGGCAGTCCGCCATTGTTTCGGCAG
>NZ_RZPH01001559.1:0-812 GCF_004022825.1 Mesorhizobium sp. M7A.F.Ca.CA.004.04.2.1 | reverse complement strand
GCCCCATCGACGCACGGCTGACCAGATTGTGGTAGCGCTGGTTGAGCGTGGCGGTGTTGGCGACCTTGAAGACGGTGCGGATCTGCAAATGGTCCTGCAGATTTTCTCCAACGCCCGGCAAGGCGTGACGAACATCCACGCCGATGCTCGAAAGCAGGTCGGGGCGGCCCACCCCCGACAGCTCGAGCAGCTTCGGCGAGTTGATGGCGCCGGCCGCAAGGATCGTCTGTCCAGCGCGGACCTGGTGCAGGCGGCCGCCTTGGCGGAAAACCAATCCGGTGACGCGCCGGCCGTCGAATTCGAGCCGTTCGGTCTCCGCGCCGAGCACCACGCGCAGGTTCTTGCGCCCCGCTATACCACGCAGGAACGCCTTCGACGTGTTCCAGCGCACGCCCTTCCTTTGGTTGACCTCGAAATAGCCCGAGCCTTCATTGGTGCCGGTGTTGAAGTCTTCGGTGCGCGGAATGCCGAGTTCCTCGGCCGCGTCCCGGAAGGCGTCAAGGATCGGCCATGAAAGCCGCTGCCGTTCGACCCGCCACTCGCCGCCGCTCCCGTGCATGGCGCCTTTGCCGCCGTGATAGTCTTCCGATTTGAGGAAATAGGGCAACACGTCATCCCAGCCCCAGTCGGCATTGCCGGCCTGACGCCAGCCATCGTAGTCGGCTGCCTGGCCGCGCATGTAGATCATGCCGTTAATCGATGAACAGCCGCCAAGCACCTTGCCGCGCGGATAGTTGAGGCTGCGTCCATTGAGACCGGCTTCCGGCTCGGTCTTCATCATCCAGTCGGTGCGCGGGTTGCCCATGCAGAAG
>NZ_RZPH01001558.1:0-813 GCF_004022825.1 Mesorhizobium sp. M7A.F.Ca.CA.004.04.2.1 | reverse complement strand
TCACCGTGTTCGGTGTCGGCGGCGGCGGCGGCAATGCCGTCAACAACATGATCACCGCCG
This sequence comes from Mesorhizobium sp. M7A.F.Ca.CA.004.04.2.1, assembly GCF_004022825.1. Classification (NCBI taxonomy): domain Bacteria; kingdom Pseudomonadati; phylum Pseudomonadota; class Alphaproteobacteria; order Hyphomicrobiales; family Phyllobacteriaceae; genus Mesorhizobium; species Mesorhizobium sp. M7A.F.Ca.CA.004.04.2.1. The sequence continues at coordinate 753 of NZ_RZPH01001558.1, read as the reverse complement.
GTCTGCGCGGTGTCGAGTTCGTGGTGGCCAACACCGACGCGCAGGCGCTGACCATGTCGAAGGCCGGCCGCCTGATCCAGCTCGGCGCGCATGTCACCGAAGGCCTTGGCGCCGGCTCGCAGCCGGAAGTCGGCCGTGCGGCGGCGGAAGAGTGCATCGATGAAATCCTCGATCACCTGACCAACACCCATATGTGCTTCGTCACCGCCGGCATGGGCGGCGGCACCGGCACCGGTGCTGCTCCGGTCGTTGCCCGCGCAGCGCGCGAAAAGGGCATCCTCACCGTCGGCGTCGTCACCAAGCCGTTCCACTTCGAAGGCCAGCGCCGCATGAAGACAGCGGATTTCGGCATCGAGGAATTGCAGAAATGCGTCGATACGCTGATCGTCATCCCCAACCAGAACCTGTTCCGGCTGGCCAATGACAAGACCACCTTCGCCGATGCCTTCGCCATGGCCGACCAGGTGCTCTATTCCGGTGTCGCCTGCATCACCGACCTGATGGTCAAGGAAGGCCTGATCAATCTCGACTTCGCCGACGTCCGTTCCGTCATGCGCGAGATGGGCAAGGCGATGATGGGCACCGGCGAGGCTTCCGGCGAGGGCCGCGCGATGGCCGCCGCCGAAGCGGCGATCGCCAACCCGCTGCTCGACGAGACATCGATGAAGGGCGCCAAGGGCCTGCTGATCTCGATCACCGGCGGCCGCGACCTGACGCTGTTCGAAGTCGACGAAGCCGCGACCCGTATCCGCG
>NZ_RZPH01001557.1:0-818 GCF_004022825.1 Mesorhizobium sp. M7A.F.Ca.CA.004.04.2.1 | reverse complement strand
GTTCGGCGCTGTTCGCGGCCAGCGCCGTGATGCTCGCGCTTGCCGTGTTCGTCACCTGGGCGATCGTCGGCTCCAAATACGGCAAGCTCCTGATGGCGGTGCGCGATGCCGAGAGCCGCACGCGCTTCCTCGGCTGGCGGGCCGAGAACGTGAAACTGTTCGCCTTCACCGTCTCGGCTGTCATGGCCGGCATAGCCGGCGCGCTCTACGTGCCGCAGGTCGGCATCATCAATCCGGGCGAGTTCGAGCCGGCCAATTCGATTGAAGTCGTCGTCTGGGCGGCTGTCGGCGGGCGCGGCACCATCGTCGGACCGATCATCGGTGCGCTGCTGGTCAACGCCGGCAAATCCTGGTTCACCGGCGTGCTGCCGGAGTTCTGGCTGTTTGCACTGGGCGGGCTGTTCGTCGCCGTCACGCTTTTGCTGCCCAAAGGCATCATCGGCATGTGGGACAGTTGGCGCGGCAACGCCAAGGCGTTGCGGGCAGCTTCGATTGCCGAGGAAGCCGGCAGCGACCCCGACGTTCCGCCGCCGGCGAAAATCGTTCGCAGCGAGGCGAGAAAGCCCGGCGACTGGTCAGCCAGCAACCCCGAACCGCAGCCGGCGGAGTGAGCGACCATGTCAAAGTCGAACACGATCCTTTATCTCGACGGCGTCTCGGTCTCCTTCGATGGTTTTCGCGCCATCAACAATCTGTCGCTGGTGCTCGACAAGGGTGAGATGCGCGCCATCATCGGCCCCAACGGCGCCGGCAAGACGACGATGATGGACATCGTCACCGGCAAGACGCGGCCCGACGAAGGCGACGTGTTCTTCGAC
>NZ_RZPH01001556.1:0-822 GCF_004022825.1 Mesorhizobium sp. M7A.F.Ca.CA.004.04.2.1 | reverse complement strand
ATCCTAGGGTCTGCGCCGCGTCGCTTCGCTCCTTGCTTCGCCCTAGGATGACGAAGAGAAAGATGCCTCGGCCAACCTCGAAGGTCGGCCATTGCTACGATGCCAGACTCCAACTCTGTGACTAGCCAGAAGCCCCCACGCTTCGTCATCCTAGGGCGTAGCAGTCGCGAAGCGACGTCGCGGAGACCCTAGGATCCATGCCGTGACGTCGGAGCGTCGCGGCGTTGGAAGCAATCGACAGGCGCAACCAGCAACGGCTTCAGCCGCCTGACTTGGGGACCAGCAGGGGAATGATGCGGTCGCTCTTGGCTACCGAAGGCCGCCCGGCGGAGCCATAGGGGATGCCGAGCGCATCCCAGGTCTCGACCAGCGCATCCTGCAATTCGGCGATCAGTGCATCGGAGTGGAACGGCGTCGGCGTGATGCGCAGCCGCTCGGTGCCGCGCGGCACGGTCGGGTAGTTGATCGGCTGGATGTAGATGCCGTGCACGCCGAGCAGGCGGTCGCTGGCCATCTTGCAGGCCTCGGGATCGCCGACTAGCAGCGGCACGATGTGGGTCGGCGAGTCCATCACCGGCAGGCCGGCGGCCGACAGGATCTGCTTGGTTCGGCTCGCCTGCTGCTGCTGGGCGTCGCGCTCGGCCTGCGAGCGCTTGAGATGGCGGATCGACGCGGTCGCGGCAGCCGCGATCGCCGGCGGCAGTGCCGTGGTGAAGATGAAGCCCGGCGCATAGGAACGCACGGCGTCGATCACGGCGCTGGTGCCGGTGATATAGCCGCCCAGCGTGCCGAATGCCTTGGCCAGGGTGCCTTCGATGATGT
>NZ_RZPH01001555.1:0-823 GCF_004022825.1 Mesorhizobium sp. M7A.F.Ca.CA.004.04.2.1 | reverse complement strand
GTGTTGGCGGTAAGCGTTTGGTAGCCATCAGCGTCTTCCGGCCCGCTTCGGCAAAGCGGCTAGCGCGGCGGCGGCGGCCATCTCGTCGGCCTCCTTCTCCAGCCGCAATTCGCGCAGACGCGCGGTCTTGGCTTCACGTGCCTCGCTGACGGCGTCGCGCTCGGAATTGATGCGGTTGAGCGACATCGACTGGGTTTGCGTCTTGCTGAACAGGGACACGGCCTGATCGACGGTTGTCTTTGAACTGGTGGTCAAATCTTTCTCCTGTCAGGAGCCTGTGCCGATGGAGCGAGACCGGGTCTTCGGTCAGGATCACGCACAAAGCAATACGCGCGGCGAATTCAAATTGCTGGAGCGTCCCTTAGCACGTCCAGGCCGGCGCGCAGCGCACTTTCGGCGGCAAGGCGCGCAAAATGAAAAAGGCCAGGCACCGCCTGACCTTCATGGAGCGCCGCGCAACCAGATGACATCCAAAAAGGATGCACCCGGGGATGCACGAACGCCCTTCTCATGCGCATGATATGCCGTGGAAACTCAGGTCTCCGCGGCCATGCGCCCGAATTCGCCACTCACCGGTGCCAGTACATCCGTGGTCACCGGGAGAGCTGAATTCTTTTTTCAGGCCGCCTTCAACTGGTCGGCGGACATCTTGCCCGACTTGTTGTCGCGGACCATCTCGTAGCCGAGCTTCTGGCCCTCGACGATGTCGCGCATGCCGGCGCGCTCTACGGCCGAGATGTGGACAAAAACGTCGGCCGAGCCGTCGTCAGGCTGAATAAAACCAAAACCTTTGGTGGCGTTGAACCATTTAACTGTGCCGGTG
>NZ_RZPH01001554.1:0-829 GCF_004022825.1 Mesorhizobium sp. M7A.F.Ca.CA.004.04.2.1 | reverse complement strand
GAATTCGCGTTTGATCGCCTGCCCCCTTAGGGGATACCCAGAAGACAAGAGCAATTAAGTCGTCTCAAGAAAGCGACTGTTTGGGGACCGGCACTATACCATCGACGGCTGAGACCGGCTTGACCAGTCTCACCGGTGGAGAGCGAAGCTTTGCTCGGTATCGCCGCAATTGGAGAGAGCGCCAGCCTATGCCTCAATCGCCAGCGCCGGTCTTCGAAGCTGCGGACGAGATTTCCGCGGAAACCTCCGTCGTCGTGATTTTGCAAACTGCCCAACCAAGCTTTGGTCCCCGGGCAGCGGCTCTGGACGCTGAGATGAGCGGGATCGTGTCACGTGCTTGCTCCGACCCGGCCGCCTTGGCCGAATCCGGCACCTGCATCGATCTCATCGCCCCGCAAACAGTATCGACCAAGCGTGTGGTCGTCCTGGCCTTGGGCAAAGCCGAAGCCGTAACCACCCTCTCGTTGGCGCGCGCCGGCGGTCTGCTTGCCGCACATCTGGAAGGCAAGGGGGAATGCGCGGCCACTCTGGTCCTGGACCCCATCGCTGGCATTGAACTATCCGGCGCCGAAATCCTGGCGCGTGTCGCGCTTGGCATGCGGCTGCGCCGCTATCGTTTCGACATGCGCAACCGGCGGCAAGGCGCGGGGGCGGATCGAACCTTGCGGGTGAAACTGGTCGGAGCCGGCGGCACGGATCTGACCGCGGCGCTGACGCGGATCAATGCAATCGCCGACGGCGTCGAATATGCACGCACCTTGGTCAACCTGCCGCCAAACCATCTCCACCCCGACAATTTCCATGATCATCTGGAGCCGCTGCGTGAAGC
>NZ_RZPH01001553.1:0-830 GCF_004022825.1 Mesorhizobium sp. M7A.F.Ca.CA.004.04.2.1 | reverse complement strand
CACATAGGTCGGGCCGTCGCCGACTATTCTGCGCGCCTTCTCGATGATGGCCGGAATGCCGAGACCGGTCACCTCCTCGGCATGCACCACGGTCATGCCGGACTCGTAGGTGAACTCCCACAGATATTCGGCCGAGCCGCGGATGCCGATCTGGATCGTGCGCGTCGGGTCGAGCACGCCGTCAAGCACCGCGTTGCGGAACGGGCCGCCATGGTGGAACTTGGTCATGTCGAACAGGCCACTGGTGTCGCAGTGGGCGTCGATATGGATCAACCCGACCGGAGCTTTCTTGCCAACGGCCTTCAGGATCGGGTGGCTGATCGAATGGTCGCCGCCGATCGAAAGCGGGATGACGCCGGCATCGACGATCTGGTTGGTGCGCCGCTCGATATCCTCATGGCTTGTCTCAAGCCGGTAGCGGCTGCGGAACGGCGTGTCGCCGATGTCGGCGACCCGGAGCTCATGTGTGGGCGCGCATTCCAGCACGTGATTGTAGGGGCCGATGCGCTCGATGGCACGCAGCGCTCGCGGCCCGAAGCGCGAGCCTGGCCGGTTGGTGACGCCGAGATCCATCGGCACGCCGATCATCGCCACCTGCAAATCACCGAAATCCGGATTGTCGGCCGATATTTCGCGGTAGGGCGCGGCGAGGAAGGTCGGGATGCCTGAATAGGGCGCCAGCCGCGTGCCACTTTTGGAGAAGATCTTGTCGGCCACCTTGCGGAATTTCGGGTCGAACAGCTCGCCGGCATGGCTTTCACCATATTTGCGACGCAACGCGTCGAGCTTGCCGCGATCGTATCCCATATCCGCTCCTCCTGGGCTGATGC
>NZ_RZPH01001552.1:0-830 GCF_004022825.1 Mesorhizobium sp. M7A.F.Ca.CA.004.04.2.1 | reverse complement strand
CGCCATCGACGCCCGCCAGCGCAAAACAGGCGTGCTCGGGATCGTAGAGCACGGGGTTCCCGCAGTTCAGGCACTGGGCGTTCTCGAAATAGATGCGATGGCCGCAATGCGGGCAGTCGAAGAGTTTCATGTCGGTCTCAATTCACCGGAGGTGACACAAATGTTCACGGCGGCCCGTGCCCAACGCGAACAGCCGCGCGGTGTTCCACATTACCTGAAGCTATTTGGCCGCAAGCTGGGCGACAACCTGCCTTGCCACCGCCTCGCCCGACAGCCGTGCGCCGCCGCAGGTCTGGACCAGCGAGCCGGCCAGATGCTCGCCGGCGAAGAAGATCTTGTCGGCCACCGGCTGCATGAGTGCGGCGCGCGCCAGTGAACGGCCGGGGCGGGCCGCGGCATAGGCGCCGCGCACGAAGCGCTCGCCGCCCCAATTGGTCATCATTGCGCGTCCGACATGCTTGCGCGTATCGCCGCCGAAGATGCCGCACAGCCGGTCGACGACGAAGTCGATGCCGGCCGCCTCGCCGGCCGCCGACATTTCCCAGGCGAAATCGCCGCCGACGAAGCCGACCATCAGGTCAAGGTCGAACGGGAAGCAGAGGAAATAGATGTCGTGCCTGGCCATCCGCTCGATCAGCAGGTCGTCGAAGGGCTGCAGCCCGAGCCTGGTGCCCGATATCTCGACCGGCAATTTGGTCAGCATGCCCATCGGCAGGTCGAAGAAGGCGCCGAAATGCGTGTCGGGCAGGGCCGGCGAGAACGCGATCTCCTCGAAGGCGAGCACCGCCGGCGAAGCGGTGACGATCACTGCTTTGGCGCGGACGGTGCCG
>NZ_RZPH01001551.1:0-831 GCF_004022825.1 Mesorhizobium sp. M7A.F.Ca.CA.004.04.2.1 | reverse complement strand
GGCCTGCGCGACGGCCAGTCGGGCGACGGCGAGTTTAGGCTCGCACAGTCCATTCGGCCCGGTGCCGAGCCTGGCGCCCGCTGGTACCGGGCCCGCGCCCGCGCCTTCAGCGTTCCAGGCCAGCGGCTGCCGATGCTGGCCTGGCAGCTTGCCGACATCTCGCAGGAGCGGGCCGAGCAGGAGCGCTTCTTCCTCGACCTGCAGAAGGCGATCGATCACCTCGACCACGCGCCGGCCGGCTTCTTTTCGGCCGACCAGGAGGGCCGCGTCACCTATATCAACGCCACGCTCGCCGAATGGCTGGGCATCGACCTCACCAGCTTCACGCCCGGCGCCGTGTCTCTGTCGGAGATCGTGGCCGGCGACGGCATGGCGCTGGTCCGCTCGGTCAAGGCCGACCCCGGCACCACACGCAACGCGGTGATCGATCTCGACCTGACGACCACGACGGGCGAAGCGCTGCCGGTGCGCTTCATGCACCGTGTTTCGGCCAGCCGCGAAGGATTGAACGGGCCGACACGCACGATCGTGCTCAACCGCACGCAAGGCGAGGATGCCTCTGCCGATTTGCGGGCTTCGGAAGTGCGCTTCACCCGCTTCTTCAACTCGACACCGATGGCGATCGCCGGCGTCGACCACAATGGGCGCATCCTGCGCACCAATGCGCCGTTCCTGTCGCTGTTTTCGTCTGTCGTCGATCGCGACGCCGTCGACCGTCGCGTAAGGCTCGACACGGTGATCCACGAACGCGACCGGCCGGCCTTCGCGGCTGCCTTCGAGAAAGCGCAGCAGCGGCAGGCCGACATCGAGCCGATCGACACGCTTTTGCCC
>NZ_RZPH01000154.1:0-8629 GCF_004022825.1 Mesorhizobium sp. M7A.F.Ca.CA.004.04.2.1 | reverse complement strand
ACGCCATTGTCGTCGAACACCACCTTGAACTCGCCGAGATATTTCGAGTAGGACGCCGCCTGCACCACCGGCACCTTGTAGCCGTCCGGATTGTCGACCATCGTCGGGTAGGGGCCTTCCGCCTTCGGATCGGTGTTCGACAGCAGCGAATGGCTGTGACCGCCGACGACGACATCGATGCCCGGGATCTTGGCAATGACGTCGCGCTCGCGCCTGTAGCCGATATGGGTCACGGCGATGATCTTGTTGACGCCTTCGCCCTTGAGCTTCTCGACTTCGGCGGTGATCGACTTGACGTCATCCTCTATTGCGACGTTGGGTCCGGGGGAAGCGAGGTCCGGCGTGTCGTTGGTGATCGCGCCGATGATGCCGATCTTCTGGCCGCCGACCTCGACGACAACAGATGGCTTGACTCGGTCGCCGAGCTTGGATTGCGCGTTGGCCTTCACATTGGCGCCGAGCACCGGGAACTTGATCATGTCGAGGAACGGCGCCAGGGCCGCCTCGCCGTCGTCGAATTCATGGTTGCCAAGGGCCATGGCATCGAACTTCATGTCGTTGAGGAATTCGCCTTCGACCTTGCCCTTGTAGGTCGTGTAGAACAGCGAGCCCTGGAAATTGTCGCCTGCGCTGAGCAGCAGCACGTTCTGGCCTTGCAGCTTCTTGCGCTCCTGGGCGATCGCGGTGATCAGCCGGCCCGCGCCACCGATGCACTCGCCCTTGGTTTCCTCGTCCGCCGAGCAGGTCGATTCATATTTGTTGTTGCCTTCGATGCGGCTGTGCCAGTCGTTGATATGCAGGATGTTCAGCGTGTAGTCGGCAAAGGACGCGCCGGCCGACAGACCGAGTGCTGAGGCTGACAGGGCTGCAATGGCGGCAAGTTTCTTCATCTTCGTCTCCCGGAAAGCCGATCAGAGGCCACTAGCGCTCTTGCTTGACTGGAACATAACAGCCGGCGCTTCGGCCATGTTCCCATCGCGTTCCGGATGACGCAAGCGGAATCCGGGACCCCTTTGCCGGCATAAAAAAGGACGGCGGCCAACCGGCCGCCGTCCTTGGAAACGAATGGTCGCGGGCTCAGACGCGCCTTGTCAGCACGAAATTCTGACCGCTGGAACTCGTGCAGTTGAGCTGGCTTGTCGACACCATCAGGCAGTTGAAGCTGACCGCGGTCTGGCGGATCAGCGAGGTGCCGTTGATCTGCACCGATGTGGCGCCGGTCATCGTGTAGCTGCCGTCGGCAAGCTTCTGGCCGGTGTCGGTGGCCACGGTCGTGAAGGTACCGCCGGCGAAGGTCGACAGGCCGGTGCCCTTGGCGTCGATCCAGGAGCCCTCGACGCCTTTCGGCGCCGCTGCCATCGGCGGTTCATCAGGGCCGTTGGTCGAACAGGCGGGGAGCATCGTCGCAATGGCACCCGCCACGCTCATCGAAAGAATTTTGCGCGCAATGATCATATGAAAATCCTCTCCTCTCGCATCGGCCCGAAAACCGGAATCGATTTTCGACAAGCACGAGGCGTGCATCCAAGTTTCCAGAGCGACATGCGTCCAGATGAATGCGTGTCGTTGTGGTCCGCATCCCTTCAATCGCCCGATTTCCGGGCGATTGCAAGGCGGTGAGGCAGGTAGGCGGTGCTGCTATCGCACAAGGATGTTGCGGAACTGCCACGGGTCGTTCCGGTCGAGGTCTTCCGGGAACAGGCCGGGGCGGTTATCGAGCGGCGTCCAGTCGGTGTAATAGCCCTTGACCGGTCCGAGATACTGGGACTGCACTTCCAGGCACCGCCTGTAGTCCATCTCGTCGGCTTCGACGATGCCGGCCTCGGGGTTTTCGAGCGCCCAGACCATGCCCGAGAGCACCGCCGAGGTGACCTGCATGCCGGTGGCGTTCTGGTAGGGCGCCAGCTTGCGCGCCTCGGCGAGCGACAGCTGCGAGCCGTACCAGTAGGCATTCTTGTCGTGGCCGTAGAGCAGCACGCCGAGTTCGTCGACGCCGTCGATCAACTCGTTCTCGTCGAGCACATGATGCACCGGCTGAGGCTTGCCGGCGGCGCCGAACATCTCGTCGAGCGACAGCATAGCGTCGTTGCAGGGATGGTAGGCATAGTGGCAGGTCGGGCGGTATTGCACCTTGCCCTTCTTGGAACGCACGGTGAAGAAATCGGCGATCGAGATCGCCTCATTATGCGTCACCAGCAGGCCGTATTGCGCGCCGGGCGTCGGGCACCACGAGCGCACGCGCGTGTTGGCGCCCGGCTGCTCCAGATAGATGGCTGCCTTCGAGCCGTGCTTGTGCTTCTTGGCGTTCTTCGGCATCCATGTCTCGTGTGTGCCCCAGCCAAGTTCCGCGGGCTGCAGGCCCTCGGAGATGAAGCCTTCGACCGACCAGGTGTTCCAGAACACATCCATCGGTTTCGGCTTCTTGGCGCGCTGGGTGTCGCGTTCGGCGATGTGGATGCCCTTGACGCCGGCCTTCTTCATCAGCTTGGCCCAGCCCTCGCGGTCGTCCTGCGCGGGCTCCGAGAACTCCAGGCCAAGATCGGTGGCGAGATTGACCAACGCCTGCTTGACGAACCACGAGACCATGCCTGGATTGGCGCCGCAGGTGGAGACCGCCGTGGCGCCGCCGGGCTTGTCGTGCTTTTCCTTGAGCAGCGACTCGCGCAGCGCGTAATTGGTGCGGCTGGCGTTGTCCGCCTTGGCGTCGAAATAGAAGCCGAGCCATGGTTCGACGACGGTGTCGATGTAGAGAACACCGAGCTTGCGGCAGAGCCGCATCAGATCCACCGAGCCGGTATCGACCGACAGGTTGATGCAAAAGCCCTGGCCGCCGCCATTGGTCAGAAGCGGGGTCAAGAGCTTCTTGTAGTTCTTCTCGGTCACCGCTTCCTGGACGAAGGCGATGCCGCGCTCGTCGAGCAGCTTGCGGTCGGTGTCGCGCGGGTCGATGACCGTCATGCGCGACTTGTCGAACTGGAAATGGCGTTCAATCAGCGGCAGCGTTCCCCGGCCGATCGAGCCGAAGCCGATCATCACGACAGGGCCGCTGATCTCACCGTAAACGGGCCAGTTTTCATTCGCCATTTTATCGAGCACTCCTTCAAAACCCAGGAAACTGGGAAAACATGCGCAAGCCGGGGATTTTTGCCCGGCGGCCATGCGCTACATCACAGATCATTGTCACAAACCAGCGAAAAGCGCCAACCAGCGGCTAGCTGCGTTGGCTACGTGGTTAAGGCTGAAACCGTGGATGAATGGCTCTACCCGAACCAAAGTTAGCTCATTTGCCAAGCGCAAGCGACGTGCCCCGTCCGTTCAACGGATTTTTGCCCTCGGCGCAGCTGTGGACGCCCGAACCACCAACTCCACGGGCAGAACGACTTGGCGGGGCGGTTGGTTGTCAAGAACCATGCGGGCGGCGAGCCTGCCTTTTCCGATCACGTCTTGCGCGACAGTCGTCAGCGGAGGTGTGGTGCGCGCGGATTCAGCAGTGCCATCGAAGCCAATGACCGACACGTGGCCCGGCACCTCTATGCCGCGACAAACCGCCTCGTCGAGTATTGTGATCGCCTGCCAATCCGACATGGTCAGGATCGCGGTTGCTTCAGGCACATTGTCGAACACCACCGCTCCAGCAGATGGATCGCCGGGCGTCGTCTCGATAATCGGGACATCGTCGATCGACAAGTTCGCCTCCGCCAAGCCCTGTTTGAAACCGTCAAGCCTTTCGTCATCGAGTGAGAAGCCGGCAAGAAGCGGGCGCTTTGCCTGTCCGGGCATGTGCACAATGGGAGGGCCTGAAGTTCTCCGTATGGACAGGATGGCAAAATGTCGGTGTCCCAGCCCGGTCAGATGCCGGACGGCAGCGACCGCGCCCCTCCTGCCGTCGATCTTTATCGAATTGATGTCGGGACCTGCGTCGCTTTCGAGAATGACGAAGGGCAGGCGTCGCCGTTGTGCCGATGTTATGAGGCCGATATCCGCGCTGTGACCAAGGATGAAGCCGTCGACCAGGGCCTCGCGGATATTGGCGATGCGGGTATTATCGGTGCCGTTTACAAGGCTGAGCGTCGTTCCGGCCTCGTCGCAGGCGAGCGAAACGCCCAGCACCAACTCGCGGAGATAGGGACTTCTGAGCACGTCGGCGATGGCGTAGGCGCCAGGCGGCATGAACCCGATGGCATTGAACTTGCCATCCCGCAGCAATCGTCCCTTTGGATCGGGGCCGCCAAACCCGAGCGCTCGCGCGGCCGCTTCGACACGTTGGCGCAACTCAGGCCTGACCAGTTCCGGCCGGTTGAAGACGTTGGAAACAGTGCCCCGGGAGACACCGGCAGCCTTGCCCACGTCGGCTAGCGTTGGCATTGCGATTCACCCCGTTTCCCTTCAGTTAGACCATTTTTTGGAGCGCTCCAAGAATTTTGTTGACTCGAAAGTGGAAAGGGCGGATCGTATCACTTGGAGCGCTCCAAGTAGGCGTATCTGGCATTTTCGCGACTGAAACATCGAAGATCGTCAAATGGCTTGGTCCCAACGGCCACGCCCAGGGAGGGTGTTATGGCAGAAACCAATGTTTTTCCCGCCTCGCTTGTCGGTAAGACTTTCGACTGCGTTTTCGGCCCGTTCGTACCCCGGCTGACGTTTTTCTCGCCGGAGGAATTACATGTGCAGGCGTCGATCGGAGCCACCAAAATTGACGAGGTGGTCAAGATCGACATGACCAGCGTACGCCCGAACCTCGTGCTCATGAGCTGGACGGAGCAGAGCGGCAACTTCATCGTGCAGTTGCAGGATCATGAGAAAGGGATCGTCCACAACTATGCGCGGCTGGCCGACGGGCAGCTCTTCTGTGCCCAAGGCGCCATTCAAGCCGTTTCGCCTGCGTGACGCTCCCGCGTCGGGGCCGGCAAAGTGCGGCATCGACCGGCATACTGCTGTTTCCTAGTTGAAGTACTTCGGATTACGATCTGCTGAATTGCCGTCATCGATTTCCCTATTGAAGGAGGAAAGTGCGATGGAACTCGCTTACGACAGTCATCTGCTTGCCCGAATTCTGCTGAGCGTCGCGACCGTGGGCTACGGTGTGGTGACGATCAAAGCCGACCTCAACGCCACCCACGCCACCAATCCGCTGTGGACTCCGCACGCCCGGTTTCACGTCGTTTGGCAGGTGCTGAGCTACACCGGAGTCGCGCTGATTGCGCTGGGGCTTATCTGGATTGGAGGCCCACTCCAAGCCGAGCGGCTCTATCTCGCCGGGGGATTGGGCGTCGCCATGTATGGAGCGTTCTTCGTGGCCATGCTCTCACGACCGATCTATGGCGGCGTGCTCTACGACGAGAACGGCTACCTGCCATTCCGACCGCCGTTCGGACCGGCGGGTTGGCGGTGGGATGTCAACGTCACCGTCTTTACCGCGATGTCCGCGATCCTGCTGCTGGGCTTGGCCGCGATTTAGGACAGCGCCAGCACCCCGAGCCGGTCGACCAGCCGATCGCGGTCTGATGTCAGGCCCTTATAGTCGAGTTGGGCGAGATCGAGCGCTTCGAGCTGGGCGGCGAAAGACGCCGCGAGCTTCGCCCGATCCGGGTGCCTGGCCAGCACGGCGAGCGGGTCGAGATGGATGCGGATGGTGAACAGGATATCGCGTGAAACAGGCAGTTTGCGCAGGGTCTGCCGCTCGACGCGGATGAACGCATGAGCGTCGATATCGCCATCGGGAAAGCGCGACGGCCGGTTGGTGGCGCGGTCGATGCGCTGCAGGTCGGAGAGCGGATGATAGAGCGCGTTGTCGGACTGGATCGACCAGTTGTAGCGCTCGACCGCCTGCCCCTGGAGGCCATCGAACATCCGGTTGATGAGTTCCGCCGGACGCGTGCCCGGGCCGAAACCCGGCACCGGCGCGTGGATGTCCTGCAGCGGCTTGCCGAATTTTTCCAGGAGCGACCAGGACGAGGGAAAGCAGAGCGAGCCGGCGACTAGCCGCCAGCCGCTGTCACCGCGGCGCATCAGGATCAGGTCTTCCTGGACGAGCTGTGAGGCTTTAGCCAGCGGCGCCTCGGCGAGGGAAGCAGGCAGACGGCCCGCCGCGCCCGCCACCTCGACGCCTGATCCGCCGAGCCGATGGGTTTCGGGGAACCTCTCCAGGAGATGCGCAGCGAGCAAGTCGAGCACTTCCTGCTGGGCATCGCGCGTGCCGTCCTCCTCGACGAAAACGCGCTCTGGGATTTCGGCATAGAGCCGGTGCTTTTCGGCGAGATACGGCAGCAGATGGCCGTCGATCTCGATCCAGTCCGCCGGATCGAGCGGCTTCAGCCCGATACTGAACAGTTTCGACGAGCCGTCATAGGGCGTGTGGGTGGGGAGCGTATGCTCTGGGGGCGTGTGAGTGGGCACAGTCGTCCTGTTTCAGGTCAGTCTTGCGGGGATCAGTCCGCGCAGCGAATTGCCGACGAACAGGGACTTGGCGGATTTCAGATCGTCCAAGCTGTAGATCGCTTCGCGGGCGCGGCCTTCATCCAGAAGCTGCGCGCGCAATACACCAGGCAGCAGGCCGCAGTCGAGCCGGGGCGTGGCCAGCACGCCGTCGCCGAGATCGGCAAAGACATTGGTGATCGTGCCTTCACAGATCTCGCCGCGCTCGTTGGCCATAAGCACCTCGTCGGCCTGGGTGATGAGGTGTTCGGCGCGGGCACGCGTGTAGAGCTGCCGCCGGCTGGTCTTGTGGCGCAGCAGCGTGTCGTGCGAATCGAGCCTCGTCCGCGCCAGCCGCAGCATCCAGACCTTGTCGGCGGCGAGCGGTTCATAAGGCTGCGCCGAGGCCGCCACCTCACCATCGTGCGACAGGACGAGCCGCGTGCGCATGGCAACGCCGGAACCGCCGACCGCGCTGCTCAGTGCCTCGCCGACCTTGCCTGGAGCACAGCGGAAGCCGAGCTCCGCCGCCGAGCCATAGAGGCGCGCAAGATGGCGATCGAAGCGCAGGAAGCCCGGGCCGGGTTCCCAGCGCATGGTCTCGATCAACTGAAAGTCGGCGGTGTTCCCGTCGCGAAGCGCGCTTTCAGCAGACACTCCTGATACTCCTCCTGCGCCGTCGAATCGAAGACGACGCCGCCTCCGACATTGTAGACGGCCTCGCCGCCCGAAAAGAGCGAGATGGTGCGGATCGCCACGGAAAAGCGCATCGGGCCGCCGGGCGCGATCCAGCCTATGGCGCCGCAATAGGCATCGCGGGGCGTGCCTTCCAGGTCGCGCAGGATCTCCATGGCACGGATCTTAGGCGCGCCGGTGATCGAACCGCAAGGAAACAGCGCCGCGAAGATCTGGCGGATAGAGAGACCCGGCAGCAGTTTGGCCCTGACGTCGCTTACCATCTGATGCACGGTCGGGTAGGTCTCGATGCGGAACAGCGCCGGCACGTCCAGCGTGCCCACCTCGCTGATCAGCGAGATATCGTTGCGCAGGAGATCGACGATCATCCGGTTTTCGGCCTGGTTCTTCTCGTCATTGCGCAGGAAGATCTTCTGCCGCTCGTCTTCGGCCTTGGTGGCGCCGCGCGGCGCCGTGCCCTTCATCGGATGCGTCTCGATCATGCCCTCGGCGTCGATCTCGAAGAACAGTTCAGGCGAGCGCGACAGCACGATGGGTTCACCGAGCGCGATCAGCGCGCCATATTTCACCGGCTGACGTTCCGTCAATGCATCGAAGGCGGCCAGCGGCTCGCCTGACCATTGCGCATGCACGGGAAAGGTCAGATTGCCCTGGTAGCAATCACCTTGCCGGATGTGCTGGTGCAGCCGCGAAAAGCGTTTTTCATAATCCTCCGGCGACCACGTCGCACGGGCGTCGAAGATCGGGCCGTTGGTCGCCGTGGTGTCGCGCGGCGGCACCGCCTCTTCGACCGGGGCATCGAAAACCCCAAGGCACACGAGTGGGGCCCGGCGTTCATTCGGCAGCAGGGGAACGAGCTTGGGTTCGAGCAGGTAGCCCGCCTCATACGAGAAATAGCCGGCAAGCCATTTGCCTGCATCATGCGCGGCTTGTGCTGCTTCCAGAGCCGGTTCGAAATCCCCTGCTTCGTGCGCCACGATGATATCGGCCGGCCGGTCGAAAACGAGCTGGCGCGCGCTTTTGTCATTGCGAAAAATTGCGGCGGGCAGGGACATGGGACTCGTGCTGCGGTCTATGAAGCCATCAACCGCTCTATATGGGGTGCCGCTCGCGCGCAATCGAGGGAACGGCACGCTGCCTCTCAAAGCCGACCTCAGGGCCAACCCAGGGCCCAAGAGCAAACGGCGGCGCCGATATGGCGCCGCCGTTTGTAGTCTCGGTTCTTGCCGGCGATCAGCTGTTGCTGAGGGTTCCGGCTGTTGGAAACTGCTTGGCGAATTCCTTCTCGTTGCCGGCGGCGAGCAGCTTGGCTTGCTCGATCCAGCGTTCGCGCGCGATGCGGCCGTCGAAATTCATGACGTCCTCGATCCGTTTGACATCGGCGGCGGTCCAGGACGCGATCTGGGCGAAGCTGGTGACGCCTTGCGCCTTGAGCAGCTTCTCGTTGACCGGACCGATACCGATCAGCCGGCGCAGATTGTCGGGCTTTCCGGATGCTGGGCCGGCTGCTGGCTTGGCT
>NZ_RZPH01001550.1:0-834 GCF_004022825.1 Mesorhizobium sp. M7A.F.Ca.CA.004.04.2.1 | reverse complement strand
GAAGAACAGCGACCGTCCGAGAGGAGCGATTTGCGCCTTTGGAGCGACAGATTGGCTTTCGAACGCCTCGATGTCGGCCGCCGAAACTCCGGCCGCCTTGAGTTGGTCGAGGTACTCGACGGTCTCTTCTGGCAGCGGTTTGCCACGCTTCAAATGCTCGTCGTAGCGCTCGGGACCGGCATTGTAGGCGCCAAACAGGCCAGGAAATCCGAAGCGGTCATACATGGCACTGAGATAGGCCGTGCCGGCCAGGATATTGTCGCGCGGATCGTGGGGGTTAGGCCCAAGGCCGTGTTCGACCCGCATCTCTTCATAGGTGCCGGGCATCACCTGCATGAGGCCCATGGCGCCAGCGGGGGAGGTGATGGGGCGGCCGCCGCGCATTGTCTTGCCGCCGCTTTCGGCAGCCATGACGGCATAGATCCAGGCTTGGGGAATATGGAAGCGCCGGCTTGCTTCCGATACCAACGTCTGCCACTTTCGCAGCTGCGGACTTTGGGAGATGGCGACCGGCTCAGCGCCGGTCGAGGCGGAACAGGCGCATGGCGCAATGGCGATCATGCCCAACAAGAGGAGGGTCACTCGGTCCATAGTGGTACGAGCCTCCCGATGACATTTTGAGTGGGAACAGGCCCGAAATAGCGGCTGTCGAAGGAGCGGTTTTTGTCGCTGCCGAGCAGGAAAACCTCGTTATCCCCGAGCGCTCGGCAGCCGTTCCACCATGGCAAAGGTCGGCCTTCGGCGTCGATTTTGAGCCGGCGCGCGACGATGTCGCCGCCGATGATGATGGCGTCATTGAAGGCGCAGACATTATCGTCCGGCAGCGCTGCAAGA
>NZ_RZPH01001549.1:0-834 GCF_004022825.1 Mesorhizobium sp. M7A.F.Ca.CA.004.04.2.1 | reverse complement strand
GTTCAGTCAATCAAACATTGAACCGGCGCCTTTGCAGCTGGGCTGCGGCGGGCACGCGCCGTCGAATTCAAGCGGCTTGATCGTCCCGCTCATCCGCCTCGCCGTTGATCTCGCGCAGCAGCCTTTCGATGTCGGCCTTCGGGAGACGGTTCGGCGAGTTGGTCGCGCATCAGCCGGCGCAACGTCGAGGTCAGCGCGCCCGGCGTCGCATTGTAGCGCGCCAGCAGTGCCCGCTCGCTGATGATCCCATCCAGGACACCGAGTGCCATGTCGCGCATCACTTTCTCGTCGAGAGAAAGCGACCCCACCTGATCTCGGCGAGCGCCCGGCTGGATCGCTTCGAGCAATCGAGCCGCGGTTGGGCTCGTAAGTTACGACCCCTTCACCCTGCAATTGCACCAGAGCGTGACGCACAGGTGTACGCGAGACGCCAAGGGTCGCCGCGATCTCCGCCTCGTTGATCCGCTCACCGACTTGAATTCGCTCGAAGAACTGAGCCCGAAGCTGATTGCGAATGCGTTCCTGGAGCGGCGAGGCTGCGGTCATACTGACCCTGCATGCGCGCCGCCGGGCCGAGCCGGATCGAAGCCGAACCGCATGCGTATTCCGAAGACATGGACACGACAAACATGGCGCGCCACTACATCGCAACTTGGCTATCGTGGCCTTGGGAGACGCGGTTTACCACCGAAATGAAATCCGCGACCAGCTTGTTCGGCGTACCTCGATAATCGAAGGCGATGACGCATTCCTGCATGGTCAGGTTTATTTGGCAGCCTGATCGTAGCCTTCGTGCTGTCGCTCAATGGCCGGAAATATCTCGTTCTACCCGGC
>NZ_RZPH01001548.1:0-836 GCF_004022825.1 Mesorhizobium sp. M7A.F.Ca.CA.004.04.2.1 | reverse complement strand
CCATTGCTGCGTCGTCACCAATTTGTTCAACGAGGTCAATCTGGTCGACGGCGACAAGGTGCTGGAAACGCTGCCGGTGGCCGCGCGGGGAAGGATGGGGTGAGACCGACGCGCCCGAACTGAACGCCACTCAGCGTTGAAGAACTGGACCCAGCGCCGCTTTCAATGGATCGAGGGCGTCGCCGTAGAGTTTCCAGCGCTCGACTGAGGATGAATAGATCGGCTGGCGCACCTGCCAGCGGCTCGGCGTCCGCACCGTGCGCTCGGTTTCGTGGAAACGGAGGCAGGCATCGTCCCATTCGATCCCGAGGAACCCGATCAATCCACGCGCTCGGTTTTCGAAATCGGCCACCGTTTCTTCGTAGGGCATGTCGTGGATATCAAGCGGGACGACCTTGGCCCAATGGCGCATCAAGCGATCATATTGCCGGTAATACTGCCCCAGCTTGTTCAGATCGGCATTGTAGCCATGCGCTTCGGAAAAATTATGCATGAAACAGGACGTGCAATTGTCCATCGGGTCGCGCCGGCAATGGATGATGCGGGCATTTGGCAAGATGAGGCTGATGAAGGCCAGCAGTTCGAAATTGTGCGGCATCTTGTCGACGACCAGCCGCGCCTTGCTGTTGCGCTTGTTGAGATCGTCAAGATATTTCGAGCCAAGCACTTTCGCCTTGGCCGGAGTGAGCGCCGCCATAGCCTTGGTGAAGACAGAAGGATCGAGCTTGTCGAACCCGAGTTCACCGGCCAATGAGCGAATGGTCGGCAGTTCGCCCGCGCCATAGATTTCGCGATGACTGGCGCATATCTGCTCGGTCAGCGTTGTTCCCGACCGT
>NZ_RZPH01001547.1:0-840 GCF_004022825.1 Mesorhizobium sp. M7A.F.Ca.CA.004.04.2.1 | reverse complement strand
GCCTCTATGTCGATGGCGACAACGGTGGTGCGACGGGCGCGGTCTCGGTTGCGAGCGGCGCGACCATCGGCGGCAAGGGCGCGATCGGCGGCGATATCACGGTCGCCGACGGGGCGACCCTGTCACCCGGCTCGGCCGACGACACCCCAGGCACGCTGGCGATCGCTGGGAATCTCAATCTCTCCAGCGGCTCGATCCTCAACTATTCCTTCGGCGAGGCGAACGTCGTCGGTGGGGCGCTCAATGACCTGACGACAGTGGGCGGCAACCTCGTCCTCGACGGCACGCTCAACGTCACCACGAGCGCAGGCGGAACCTTCGGGCCAGGCGTCTACCGTGTCTTCAGCTATGACGGCACTCTCACCAACAACGGCCTCGCCGTGGGCACGATCCCGTCGACGGGTTATTCGATCCAGACATCGATCGATCACCAAGTGAACCTCGTCAACACCGAAGGCCTGACCTTCAACTACTGGGATGGCGCTGCCGGCCCCAAGAACAACGGCGTGATCAATGGCGGCGACGGCGTCTGGCAGGCTTCGGCCGGCAATGACAACTGGGCCAATGAGACGGGCACCATCAATGCCCCTTACGCCGACGCTTCCTTCGCCATCTTTGCCGGCCAGGCCGGCACGGTGATGGTGGATGAAGGCTTGGGCCACGTAACTGCCTCTGGCATGCAGTTCATGACCGATGGCTATAGTGTCCAGGGCAATGCCGTCGAGCTCACCGGACCATCCAGCAGCATCGTCGTCGGCGACGGTACTGCGGCGGGCGCCGGCATGACGGCCACGATCGCCTCCGTTCTTTCGGGCGACGCGCAGCTTGTCAAATCCGACC
>NZ_RZPH01001546.1:0-840 GCF_004022825.1 Mesorhizobium sp. M7A.F.Ca.CA.004.04.2.1 | reverse complement strand
CCAAAGGCGTCATCCTGGTCGGCGATACCACTGATCCATTCTCCGTGGAGACGGTGCGCGCCACCATGGGTTCGATCTTTGCCGTGCCGGTGGCCAAAGCGACAACCGAGGCTTTCCTCGCCTGGCGAGGCGGGTTTTCAGGCCTCGTCGCCGGAACCCACCTGAAAGGCGCCGTCGACTACCGCTCGGTCGATTTTTCACGCGGGCCCGTGCTGCTGATGATGGGCAACGAGCAGCAGGGACTGCCCGAAAGCCTGGCTGCGAGTTGCGACAGGCTGCTCAGGATTCCGCAAGCCGGCCGTGCCGATTCGCTCAATCTGGCCGTTGCCACCGGCATCATGCTGTTCGAGATCCGGCGCGGCGCGCTCAAGCTCGAGCCAATCCTGGACCAGCAATGAAGGTTGCCCGCCCGTGAGATCATGGTCTCCCTACGCACTGCTTGTCGTCGCGGCCATCGCGCTCGACCAGTGGATAAAATACCTGGTCGAGGCCGATCTGCCTTTTCAGGAGAAGGTTGATCTGCTGCCCTTCCTGGCGCTGTTCCGCACCTACAATACCGGCATCGCCTTCTCGATGTTCTCGTCCTTCGGCGACACCGGGTTGATCGTCATCTCGCTTGTCGTCGTTGCTTTCGTGCTGTTCCTGGCGACGCGGATCGCGCCGTCCCAGATCCTTGCCCGCACCGGCTTTGCGCTGATCGTCGGTGGCGCTCTGGGCAATCTGATCGACCGCGCCGTCTACGGCCACGTCATCGACTATATTCTGTTTCACACGCCGGTGTGGTCCTTCGCCGTCTTCAACCTTGCCGACGCCTTCATTTCGGTGGGCGCGGCACTGGTC
>NZ_RZPH01001545.1:0-841 GCF_004022825.1 Mesorhizobium sp. M7A.F.Ca.CA.004.04.2.1 | reverse complement strand
GGCGGCCGCCGCACGCGAAGCGGCCGCTGCCGCCAAAAATGAGACGGCAAACACCGGGGCACCGGCATGATCGGACGCCAGATCGACGAGAACCCGGCCGGCATCCACCTGCCGCTCGAACCCCTGCCCGGCCACACCTCGCGCGGCCGGCTGGAGCGCGTCCTGCGGCGCGGCGAGTTCGCCGTCACCACCGAGCTCAACCCGCCCGACAGCGCCGATCCGGAAGACGTCTATAACCGCGCCAAGATCTTCGACGGCTGGGTCGATGCCATCAACGCCGTCGACGCCTCGGGCGCCAATTGCCACATGTCGTCGGTCGGTATCTGCGCGCTTTTGACCCGCATGGGCTATGCGCCGATCATGCAGATCGCCTGCCGCGACAAGAACCGCATCGCCATCCAGGGCGACGTGCTGGGCGGGGCCGCGATGGGCGTCGCCAACATGCTGTGCCTGACCGGAGACGGTGTGCAGGCCGGCGACCAGCCCGGCGCCAAGCCGGTGTTCGACCTCGACTGCATGTCGCTGCTCGAGACCTGCCGCATCATGCGCGACAATGGCAAGTTCCTGTCCGGCCGCAAGCTGACGACGCCACCGCAGCTTTTCCTCGGAGCCGCGATCAACCCATTCGCGCCGCCGATCGACTTCCGGCCGCATCGGCTGGGCAAGAAGATCGCCGCCGGCGCGCAATTCGTGCAGAGCCAGTATTGCTTCGACGTGCCGATGTTCCGCAGCTACATGCAAAAGGTGCGCGACCTCGGCTACACCGAAAAATGCTTCATCCTGGTTGGCGTCGGGCCGCTGGCCTCGGCCAAGACGGCCAAGTGGATCCGCTCGAACGTGC
>NZ_RZPH01001544.1:0-843 GCF_004022825.1 Mesorhizobium sp. M7A.F.Ca.CA.004.04.2.1 | reverse complement strand
GCTGCACGGCCATGCAGCAGGGCGGTGATCTCGGTGGCGAGGATCTTCTTGGCCTCATTGATCTCGGATCCGCCGAGCCGTTCGAGTCGCGCCACCTCGTCCAGCGGCAGCGTCGTGTAGAGCTTCAGGAAGCGCGCGACGTCGGCATCCTCGGTGTTGCGCCAGTACTGCCAGAATTCGTAGGGGCTCAGCATCTCCGCATCGAGCCAGACCGCGCCCGAAGCCGACTTGCCCATCTTGGCGCCCGACGAGGTGGTGAGCAGCGGCGTGGTCAGCGCATAGAGCTGCGCGTCCTCCATGCGGCGGCCGAGATCGATACCGTTGATGATGTTGCCCCATTGGTCGGAGCCGCCCATCTGCAGGCGGCAGCCGAGACGCTTGTAGAGTTCGACGAAATCATAGGCCTGCAGGATCATGTAGTTGAATTCGAGGAACGACAGCGACTGCTCGCGATCGAGCCGCAGCTTGACGGAATCGAACGCCAGCATGCGGTTGACGGAAAAGTGACGGCCGACATCGCGCAGGAAATTGACGTAGTTGATCTCCATCAGCCAGTCGGCGTTGTTGACCATGATGGCGTCGTTCGGACCGCTGCCGAATTTGAGGTAGGGCATGAAGTTGCGGCGGATGCCAGCCAGATTGTCTTCGATGTCCTGCGGGGTCAAAAGCTTGCGCGCCTCGTCCTTGAAGGACGGGTCGCCGATCATCGAGGTGCCGCCGCCCATCAGCGCGATCGGCCGGTGACCGGTCTGCTGAAGCCAGTGCAGCATCATGATCTGGATCAGCGAGCCGGCGTGCAGGCTCTTGGCGGTGGCGTCGAAGCCGATATAGGCCGTCACCGTT
>NZ_RZPH01001543.1:0-844 GCF_004022825.1 Mesorhizobium sp. M7A.F.Ca.CA.004.04.2.1 | reverse complement strand
CTTCGAAACCGCGCGCCTTGAGCTGACCGATCAGCGCCTGGCTGGAGGTCGGCGCGATCACCCGGTCCCTGCCCAGCGACATGAAGTTGCAGCCGAGCGCCATCGTATCCTGGAACGGCACGTCGATGATCTCGTGGCCCTTGCCCTTCAACCAGTCGACAATGCCGGGTTCGGTGCAGGCGAGGCAGACAGCGGTCAGTTTTTCGGCGATCGGCACCACCATCAGGTCGATATGGACGTAATATTCGTCGATGAAGGCGATGCGGGTTTCCCAACCCTCCTTGTCGAACCAGGCCTGTACCTGGCGCGCACCTTCCTCCTGCGTGCGGGCGCCGCCGCAGCCGATCAGCACGACGCCGTCCTCGATGACGTTGAAGTCGCCGCCCTCGAACGTGCCTGCGGTGACCATGTCGTAGATCGGGATGCCGAGCTTTTCGTAGGTGCGGATCGCGGCATAGTTCTCGCCGCGCCGCCACCAGTTGGCCATGGCGGTGATGAAGGCGCCGTAAGGCGTCATGACGCTGGAATCGCGGGAATAGACCTGCATCGGCAGCTCAGGCGTCGGCTCGTGCCAGTGGATGTTGACGCCGAAATGCTCGTAGGCGGCGACCAGGTCCTTGTGCTGTGCCTGGGCGATCTGGACGTTGCAGGGCGCCTCGCGCAGATGCTTGCGCGACAGCGAACTGGTCGACAGATGCCGCAGGAAATTGGGCGAGCCGAGCAGGACGTCGGTTAGCACGTCGGTCTCGTTGGCAAAGCCCCAGGCGGTCAGCGGCTTGGTGCCGCCGGCTGGGTTGCGGCGCTGCAGCGAAAACGGCTCGGCGACAATGCGGTCATGAACGGT
>NZ_RZPH01001542.1:0-846 GCF_004022825.1 Mesorhizobium sp. M7A.F.Ca.CA.004.04.2.1 | reverse complement strand
CGTCAAATCGGCCAGCGGCGACCCGATCTATCTCGACAAGTCGATCACCCCCGACCCGGCCGTGCTCGCCCGCATCAAGGAGCTTGGGGCGCCGATCGAGGCGTTGAAGAACAAGGAAGTGGCGGAAACCACCGACGTCATCGACGGCAGTCGCGAGAGCTGCCGCACCCGCGAATGCGCGATGGGCAATCTCGTCTCCGACGCCATCCTCGACCGCGTCAAGGGACAGGGCGTCGAGATCGTCATCTCCAATGGCGGCGGCCTGCGCGCCTCGATCGACAAGGGCACCGTCACCATGGGCGAGGTGCTGACCGTGCTGCCGTTCCAGAACACGCTGGCGACGTTCCAGATTTCGGGCAAGGATCTGGTGGCCGGCCTCGAGGGCGGCCTCAGCCAGGTCGAGGACGGCGCCGGGCGCTTCCCGCAGGTCGCCGGCCTGAAGTATTCCTTCGACAAATCCGTCGCGCCCAATGCCGGCCGCGTCAAATCGGTGGAGGTCATGGAGGGCGGCGCCTGGACGCCGATCAAGCCTGACAAGGACTATCTGGTCGCAACCAACAACTATGTCCGCCAGGGCGGCGACGGCTACAAGGTCTTCGCCGACAAGGCCAAGAACGCCTATGATTACGGCCCCGGCCTCGAACAGGTGGTTGCCGACTACCTCGGCGCCCACCGGCCCTACACGCCGAAGCTCGACGGCCGCATCACCGAAATAGCCGCGACCGTCGCCGCGGCGCCTGCGGCCCCGGCAACCGATCCGGCCAAGCCAGCCGAAGCAGCGCCGGCCACGCCGGCGCCCGCACCGGCTGAAGCCGCCAAGCCTGCCGATGCGGCACAGGCAATGCC
>NZ_RZPH01001541.1:0-849 GCF_004022825.1 Mesorhizobium sp. M7A.F.Ca.CA.004.04.2.1 | reverse complement strand
ACAGCAGGACGATGAATGCTGCAAGCCAGAACAGGCGGCGACGGTTACTTGGCTGGCGTTCGTCACTTGACGTCATGCTTTGGCTCTCGTTATCGCATGGGTGTTGCGGACGGGTGGTCGATTCCGCCAGGCAGACAGACGAATAGTTAGACGGGACGGGCGGAAAAAACACCGGTCCGGGTGCGGTGTTGGCATCTTTTGCAATCAGGCGCGGCGATATGGGCGATTTTTGGGTGTTTGGCTATGGCTCGCTGATCTGGCGGCCGGGATTCGCGCATGTCGAAACCCAGCGTGCCCGCCTGCATGGTTACCGGCGCTCGCTCTGCGTCTATTCCTTCGTGCATCGCGGCACGCGCGAGCGGCCGGGGCTGGTGCTCGGCCTCGACCGTGGCGGGTCCTGCGTCGGCCTCGCATTCCGCGTCCCCGGCGACTTGCGCGACGAGGTCATGGCCTATCTTCGCGAGCGCGAACTGGTCACCAATGTCTATCTGGAGCGCATGCTCAAGATTCGCCTCGACGGGGGCGGTACGGTCGACGCGGTGGTCTACATTGTCGACCGCCAGCACGAGCAATATGCCGGAGCGCTCGACGCGGCGGATGCAGCGGCCGTGGTGCGCGGCGCGGTCGGCCAGTCCGGCAACAACGAGGACTATGTGCTGAGCACGCTTGAGCATCTCGAGGCACTGGGCATAAGCGACCACTGGCTGGAGGATGTCGCCAGCCAGGTCGCGCCTTTGTGAAGCTGGCTCTGCGGAAAAAGGCGGCCAGGCCTTTGACCTCGTTCAGGCAAGACCTAGGTTAGGCTCCGACCCTCAGCCCGCGGGCGCCATTTGCCCGCCCCAATCATCC
>NZ_RZPH01000153.1:0-8666 GCF_004022825.1 Mesorhizobium sp. M7A.F.Ca.CA.004.04.2.1 | reverse complement strand
CCAGACGTCGATATGGTTCAGCGCCACCGCCTTGATGCGCAGCGTGACTTCGCCAAGTGCCGGCGGTGGGGGAGGCGGCAGGTCCACCGTTTCAAGACGGCGGTCCTCGATAAGTTGCAATGCGCGCATTGGGCCTGTCGGTTTCGGTCTGGCTGAAAAAGGTCGCTTAGACCGGTTCCCGCGCCATGACAAGGCAAGTGTTCTGGCCGCCGAAGCCGAAGGAGTTCGACAGCACGGTGCGGACCTCGGCATTGCGCTTCTTGTTCGGCACCACGTCGAGCACGATCGCGGGGTCGGGATTGTCATAGTTGATGGTCGGCGGGATGACGCTTTCGCGCATCGTCATCAGTGAGAACGCCGCCTCGACGGCGCCCGCCGCCGACAGCGTGTGGCCGATCATCGATTTGTTCGACGAGACCGGCATCGAGCCGATCCGTTCGCCGAACACCGTCGACAGCGACAGATGCTCCATCTTGTCGTTTTCCGGCGTCGAGGTGCCGTGGGCGTTAACGTAGTCGATCTCGTCCTGGCTCAAGCCGGCATCGGCTAGCACAGCACGAACCGCCGCGATCGCCGGCGAAGCGTCCGGCTTCGAGCGGGTGCGGTGGAAATCGTCCGCCTTTTCGCCGCAGCCGCGCAGGATGCCAAGAATCGTGGCGCCGCGCGCGAGTGCGGTTTCCAGTGATTCCAGTACCAGCGCGCCCGAACCCTCGGCGAGGACAAAGCCGTCGCGGTCCTTGGAGAAAGGTTTTGACGCCTTTTCGGGAATGTCGTTGTGGGTCGACAGCGCGGACAGCAGCGAAAAGCGGATCAGCGCCTCGGCGGTCGCCGAACCGTCGGCGCCGATCGACAGCGCGCGGTCGCATTCGCCGCGGCGGATCGCCTCGACGCCGAGCTGGATGGCGGTGGCGCCGGAAGCGCAGGCGGTCGACAGCGTGATCGGCAGCCCGCGGGTGCCGAAACGGTCGGCAAGCCGGCCGGCGATCGAGCCGAACTGCGTGGTCTCGAAAAAGTCGAGTTCTTTCAATCCGCGCGCCACCCGCAGCAGCCGTTCGCCGCCGGAGTCCAAATCATTGGAATTGTAGAGCGCGAAGCGGTCGTGCCAGTCGAGTTCGACCGGCGGTGAAGCGAGGAAGAGAGGACCACCAAAATCACCGGAATCGAGGCCGGACTCGGCCACGGCCTCACGCGCGGCGGTTTCCGCCAGTTCATAGGTGAGATGGCTGGAGCCCTTCGAGCTCGACGGCAGGAAGTCGACCATGCCGGAGATGCGGGTGTTGAGATGATCGACCGGAAAACGGGTAATCGGGTGGATGCCCGACTTGCCCGAGGTCAGCGCCGCCCAATTATCGGCCTTGCCGACGCCAAGCGAGGTCACCACGCCGATGCCGGTGACGGCAACGATCGGCCTGCCCATATGATCGTTCAGATTGGCCATGCGGTAGCCCTCGATCGTCTATCGTTGCGGCATGGATCGTGGACCACCGCCTCAGGCGGCGTTGACGAGCGCCATGCCCTCGAATTGGTGATAGCCGATCGCCGTTGCAAGGACGGTTGCGGGAACCCCTTCGAACGGCTTCTCGGCTGCGGCATCAAAAACAGGGTAGGCGGCCTTGCGATCGACGGCCAGCGCCGCCAGTGCCACAGCGAAGGGAAACTGTGCTTCCTTCATGTGTCCGGTCAGCGTCGAGAAACCGCGCGCGGCAATCGCCGGATTGGCATCGAGCGCGGCTTTCTCGGCGATGGTTGCCGTATGGGCGCCCGACGCGCCCGACATGGCCAGCAATTTGCCGTTCGGCATTGCAGCCTGCTTGAGCAGGGCGGCGATCTGGGCGTCGAGTTCTCCCCGTGGGCGCCTGGCGCGGCCGGAGACGACCGGCCCAAGCTCGGCATAGATCTTGCGGCCGCGGCTTATCGCGTGTTCGCGCTGCTCCAGTACCAGGAAGGCACCGCCGGATCCAGTCACGACGCCGCCGCCCTCAGCCCCCTGTCTTTGCCAGACCGGCTTCCACTGGCCGCGATGCAGATAGCCGGCGAGTTCATAGCCGAGCAGCATGTCGGAATGTTCGGTCTGGAAGGCGCCGCCGACCAGGATGTGCGTCGACTGGCCGGAGCGGATGCGCGCGGCTGCTGTCTCGACGGCGGCGACACCGGCACCTTCCTCGCCCATGAAGGTTCTGGATGAGCCGGTCACCTTGTGGACGATGGAGATGTTGCCGGCGAGCAGATTGGAAAGCTGCGCCAGGAACAGTGTCGGCCGCAATTCGGTGGTCAATTTCTCGTTGATCAGCACATCGCGGTCGTTGCGGCTTTCCGACGCGGCGAGAATGGCGGCATCGACCGCCTCGTCGCGTTCGCCGCCGCCCGCGGCCACGACCATGTCCATGGTCGTGCAGAGTTCGTCATTGCCCTTGATGCCGGCGTCGTCCAGCGCCAGGCCTGCGGCATAGGTGCCGAGCCTCTGCCAGGTTTCCATCTGGCGCTGATCGCCACGTTTGGCGATCTGCAGGTTCCAGTCGATCTCCGGCAATGGATGAACGGTATAGGGTGCAAAGCGCGCCGCTTCGAGCACCGGTTCCAGCCCCGGCTGCACGAGCTTTTGCCAATGGGCGTCCGGACCTTCCCCCAGCGAGGAGACAAGGCCGATACCTGATATGACGACGTCGCGGGGGCTGCTCATGTGCGGCTTTGTGGGTCAGGCGGCAGAGCGCGTCAAGATCGAACGCTCAACCGATGTCAGGCGGTCTTGGCGGCAACCAGCGCGTCGATCTTGGCGCACAGGTTCTTCATGACGAAGTAATCGTCCGTCGAAGCCTTGCCGTCATTGACCTCCTGGGTCCACTTTTCCAGTGGCACCTTGATGCCGAATTCCTTGTCGATGGCAAAGACGATGTCGAGGAAATCGAGGCTGTCGATGCCGAGATCGTCGATCGTGTGGCTCTCGGGCGTAATCGTGTCGATATCGATCTCGCTGGTGTCGGCAATGATCTTGGCGACTTTGTCGAACGTGGTGGACAAGGGCTTTTCCTTCGGTTGCGGGCGGAATCTGTCCGCATCTTGTTTGGGCGCTGTCTAATCGGTTTTTCCCGGCAGGAAAAGGCCTGATGCGCCGGGCGCAGATGGGTAGGGCATCCAGGAAACGCAAGAAGGGCCGCCGGTTTACCCGGCGGCCCTTCTGTTGACGTCACGTCAGCCTTTGTTTCGATGCAGGTCGTTTTTCCAAAACCGGAACCACTTTGGGCGACATGCATCAGCTGTCGCGGAGCTTGACCAGATCGTTCAGCAGCCCGCCGGTTCCGTTGTGGACGGTCAGCCGCTCGACCTTGCCGGCGATGGTTTCCAGAGCCTCGAGCTCCTTCAACCGCAGCATCACCGGGTTTTCCGCCATCACCCTGGCCGTGTTGAGGAGGGAACGCGTCGCGTTCGTCTCCTCGCGGCGACGGATGATGTTGGCCTCGGCCTGCTTTTCGGCCGACACCACCTGGTTGAGGATCTCGCGCATCTCGCCCGGCAGGATGACATCCTTGAGCGCGATATCGCTGACCTCCACCCCGATCTCGGCCATATCGGCGCGGACCTTGCCAGCGGCCTCTTCGTCGATCGTCACCTTCTTTTCAAGGATCTGATCGAGTGTCAGCGCGCCAAGGGTCTTGCGGAAGGCGTACTGCAGGGCGCGGTAAAGGGCTTCGGAGAAGTCCTTCACCATGCTCACCGCCTTGACAGGATCGACGACCCGGTATTCGGCCGCGATGTTGACGCGGATCGTCACGCGATCCTTGGTCAGCACTTCCTGCCCGGCAACGTCGAGCGACTGGCGCTTGAGGTCGACGACCTTGATCTGCACCATGCGTCCGACGTTCCAGAAGCCATGCACGCCCGCCGTCAGCGTCCTGACCAGAACACCGTCGATGAACAGCAGTCCGGCCTGACCGTCGACGACCGGATGGACGGACATCAATTCCGCCTTCCGGGCCTGGCCGAGCCGGCGCATGACCGCCGCATCGATGGCGAGATCGACTGATGTGTCGATCAGCGTCACCTTCCACGGGCCGGCATCCGTCCACAGCACCAGCTTGCGGTCCGGCGCCAGCACGGCGTGCAGATTGCCGTCGCGCTCGATGATGGCGACATCCGTGCGCCCGGTGCGAACGACGGTGAAATGACGCGCGGCCACATCCGGGAGCTTGTCGAACAACGCCTTCTCGTATGCCGAAACGAATTCCGGGTTCTTCAGATCGTGCCGGGACACTTCGAGGCTGCCGCGCCGGTTGGCGAGCCAGTGCTCGCCCGGCAGCAGGACAGTCTTGATTTCCCCCTTGTGGAGGGTGAGGGCACGTTCGTTTTCCTTTACGAGGACGCGCTCGCGCCCAAGAACCTTGTCGAGAATTGTCATTGTCTTACTCCTGTCGGGCATGGCCCCATGCGAGGCGTCAAGTCATGCGTCGATCGTTCCTTTCGTTTCTCGTTTCACGTCGTCTCTTGCGTCACAGCCCGGGCACGAATGATCCGGGGACTGGTGGCATCAATCCGTGGCGGGCCTTCGGGAGCGGATCGCGGGGCAGTGAAGCGGGCGCCGGAGGCCTTGGCCTCCCTTGCCGGCGACGCTGCGCCTTGATCGTCACCGCGGGCCTGGCCGCGAGCCGATGGCGAAAGACGCTTGGGATGATCCGCGCCCGAGGGCTTGGGCCATCCGTCCAGTCTTTCGCATTCCAGTCCCCGGACCGTTTTTCGGATGGCTTTTCAGGCCAATGGAGAAGGAATCGAACCTTCGACAGTCAGATTAACAATCTGATGCTCTAACCAAACTGAGCTATCCGTGGTGCAGATGAAGGGAATTGAACCCCCGACCTCCGGACCCAAATCCGGCGCTCTCCCGCTGAGCTACATCCGCGATCCCAATCCCCAAAGCAGCGCCGTATACAGGGCGGCAAAGCCGCCTGCACGGGCGGAGGCGAAAGCTCCAACCGTTGTGCTCACTTCGGTTCTCGTGACCGGGAGCGCGCCTATAGCCCCTGCGACGGGTTGTCGCAAGCGGCATTGTCGTGGCGGATTTGCGGCTTCTTGCGGCGGTGGCATTTAGGCAACACCGCTTTCGACGTCAGCGATCGCGCGCAGGGCGCTCAGAAGGTGACGCGGCCGAGCACGCGCAGGCCATCGCCCTGCGGCTCCACGACCACGGCCTCGCCTTCGCGCGGTGAGATGCCGGTCAGCGCCACGATGTCTTCCAGATGGGTAACCATGACCAGATTGTCGGAGCCGGAATAGGCGCGGATTTCTTTGAGGATCGCCGCGATCTGCGCGGCTTTCTGCGCCTCGTCGCCCTTCAGGAGATCGAGCGGAGCAAACAGCTCCGGCTCGGCCTCGAAGGCGATGCGGGCAGTGTCGAGGCAGCGGCAATAGCGGCTGGACAGCACACGCTCGATCGGTGCCGCACGGGCGGCAAACAGAGCGCCGATCTTGCTCGCCTGCTGCTTGCCACGCGCCGACAGGTTCATCTGGGTGGCACAACTGTCGATGTCGAAATTGGCCGGGTCGGTGGTGCCGGTGACCATGGCATGGCGCAGCAGCACGACATGTCCGCCATCGCGCAGCAGCGCCCAGCCTGCATCCGTGGCGTGGGCTACGCCGGGAATAAGAAACAGGAACAACGCCAAGGCAAATCGAATCATCCGCTATCCTTCTCCGGTTCCCGGCAATGGGTTCCGGTGACGGGACATATAGGGACGGTAAAGCCAGCCGAAAGACAAGGCGCGGTCGGCGGGATGCGTAGACCTACTTCTTCGCCATCTGCTTCTTCACCAGATCGATCTTCTGGTCGGTGAGCGGGATGGGGATCGTGTAGCCGGCTTCGGTAAAGCCCTGCTTGGCGTTCTCGAAGAATTCGATCGCCTTTTGATATTCGGCCTTGCCCCCGCCATAGCTGGCTCGGTTCCAGCTGACGTCACCGAGATTGTTCTGCGCGAAGGCCCATTGCATGGGCAGGCCTTCCCTCGAGAATACCTTCAGCGTCGCCGTGAAGGCGGCCTCGGCGTCACCGAGATATTTGCCGGTGCGTTCGAGATTTCCGAGGTTGAGCAGGCTCATGCCGATGCCGTTCTGGGCGTTGGCCCAGTCGACCGGTGCCGCGTCGACGGTGAGTACTTCGAGGGCTGCCCGGCGGGCCGCTATGGACTCAAGCAGGGTCCTGGAGTCGGCATTGCTCATGCTCAGCCAGTGCAGCGTCGAGCCGAGGCCGGCCTGGGCTAGCGCCCATTGGCGGGGATTCGTCTCGCGCTTGTACTCGCGCAACGCATCGCGGTAGGCGGCAATGGCTTCACCATAATGTTCCGGCTTGTCGGTCACGCCGCCCAGAAGCTGCAGCGTGTTGCCGAGATTGTAGTGGCTCATTGCCCAATCGCGAGGGAATTTCCGTCTGACATAGACCTGCCGGGTCGCCCGGAAGGCGCTCGCCGACTGCTCCAGCTTGGCCGCGTCGCGGGTGCGCTGGCCAAGCGTCTGGTAGATCGAACCGAGATTGTTCTGCGCCGACGCCCAGTCCATCGGGAAACGCTGCCGGGTAAAGACCGTCAGTGCGTCATCATAGGCGGCCGCGGCCTCTTCAAGCGCGCCGGTGCCCATATCGAAGCGGGCGACGCCGCTCAGCGCGTTGCCGAGGTTGAGCCTGCTGGTCGCCCATGAGACGGGGAAGGTCTCACGGGTTCGCACCTCGAGCGCGGCACGGAACGCGTCGGCCGCTTCGTTTATCTTCGCCTTGTCGTTGAGCTGAATGCCGAGCGACACCAGCGTGTTGCCGAGATTGTTCTCGACCATCGCCCATTCCACCGGCGCCGTTTCGCGTGTGTATTCCTCAAGTGCCAGCCGGTAGGCCGCCTCGGCTTGCGTCAGATGTTCGCCGGCGGCCTCGCGCTCGGAAAGCGCATAGAGCGCCAGGCCGAGATTGTTCTGCGAAGCGGCCCACTCGAGCGGCACTTTTTCGCGTGGGCGTTTCTGGAGCGTCGCGCGCATCGCCACAACCGCCTCGTTCAGGCGCTTCGGGTCGCTCTCGCGCTCGCCGATCTTCAACAGCACATTGGCCAGATTGTTCTGCGCGGCGGCCCAGTTGAGGTCGTCCTTCTCGCGCTCGAACACGACAAGGGAATCGCGAAAGATCCGGGCTGCCTCTTCAAGGCGCGCGGTCTCCGTCTCGCGCTCGCCGATGGTCTGCAGCACCACCGCCATGTTGTTGCGGGTGATGGCCCAGTCGCGATTCTGTTCGCCATTGGGGATGAAGTTCAGGATGGTGCGATAGGCCTCAATGGCGTGCTGCAGCGCATCGAGGTCGCCGGTGGCGTAGCCGTAGGCGTTGAGCGCCTCGGCTTCCTGGTTCTTGTAGTTCCAGCGCAGCTTGTCGTCCCATTTTCCGGCCAGCGAAAACGCCTTGGCATAGTCGCCGGCAGCGGATTTGTAATCGAAGACCAGCCCCGAGGCATCGGCGCGCCTGGCATAGATCGCGGCGTCGGCAAGACGCTTCTGCTTGACGAGATCCTCGGCTTGATCGACCGCATCGTTGGTCTGCTCGACCCGGCCGACCGCATCGTCGAGGAATTTGCGCGCCGTCACGATGGCGCCCTGGCCGATCGCCTTGTCGGCGGAAGCGACAAGCCGTTTGATCTCCGGATCGTCGGTGCGCAGTGCTGCACGCTCGGACATCATCTTCTTCAGGCGCTCGGCCTGGGCGTCGAGCACCTTTTGCAGGTCGGTCGGGTCTTCGGGGATCTTGTCCGTGCCGAGCGCCTTCAGCACGCCATAAAGCGCGTCGAGCGGCACGCCTTCCTGCAGCGAGGCCAGTTCCACCTGCGCCCGTTTCGGGTCGGGCAGGCCGGAAATCGTCAGCAGGAGCTGGCGCCTTTCGCCTGTGATCAGTCCGTCGTCGCCGGTCGGCTCCACTGGTGCGACGCCGAAATAGAGCAGCCGGCGCAGGCTTTCATTGATCCAGGGACGCTGCTTCGCTTTTGTGTCGAGATAGACCTCCTCGGTCACCATGCGCATGACCGAGCCGAATTCGGTGCCCTTCATCGCCGCGAGGTGGCGCAGCAGGGCGGACGCGTAAGGGCTGTTTTCGCCGGCGGCGCCATCAAGTGCAGGATGACCCGGTTCTGCGGCAAAGCCGACCACTGTACCCAGGCTCGCGTCGGCCGCCGGTGCATTGCCGAGCGCCTTGGCGCCGCGCACCGGCTCCAACCCGCCGGCGCCTATGGGCGAGGCGGAAGCGGTCGGTGAGCGCCGTACCATGGCATCCGCGGGGAATGGATTGGTGCGGCAGGCATCGAGCAGCATGATCGTCACCGGCACTGTCTTTTTCAATGCCTCCATGACGGCCGATATCGGCACAAGGCTGGTGCCGGCATCCTTCAGCGACGGGACGTCGGCATCGACCGGAACCAGATAGTTTTCGCCGCCGGCCTCGATGCCATGACCGGAGTAGTAGATGAAGGCGACATCGGCGCCGTCGGCATCTTCGGTGAACCGCTCCAGGTCGCGCTTCAGCTTGGTGGCGTCGCGGTCGGTGACGCTGCGGGCGTCGAAGCCAAGGTCGGTCAGCATCTTGGCCATGTCGCGGGCGTCGTTGGCGGGGTTGGGCAGGGCGGCGATGTGCAGGTAATGCGACTGGACGATGATCAGCGCCA
>NZ_RZPH01001540.1:0-851 GCF_004022825.1 Mesorhizobium sp. M7A.F.Ca.CA.004.04.2.1 | reverse complement strand
CCGAACTCCAGCATCCTGGCCTTGCCGCTGTCGATGACGTCGATGGCCTCACTGACCACAGCGCCTTCGACGCAGCCGCCCGAGACGGAGCCGTGGAAATTGCCGTCGGCGTCGATGACCAGATGGCTGCCTACAGGTCGGGGCGCCGAACCCCAGGTCTCGACCACAGTCGCGATGGCCACGTCCTTGCCGTCCTTCATCCAGCCCTCCGCGATGATCAGCGGGTCGCGGGCCTCATCCAGATAAATGCTGCTTTCCATGACCGTTTCTCCAGAAGTCTGTTTTTCTCGGGATCTGTTTTCCGGGTGGGAAAGATATGGTTATGCGGCGTGCCTCGCGCCAGCGTCCAGCCATCGGCGCGGATCGACGGATTGTGCCGACTTCTTGTCCAATGACGCGCAGAGATCGGCCAGCGCATCGAGATTGTGCACCGAGCGGAACTCGTCGACATGCGGCAGCATCGCCTTGACGCCACGGGCGCGCGCCTGAAAACCGTCAAAGCGCAGCAACGGGTTCAGCCAGATCAGCCGCCGGCAGGATTTGTGCAGGCGCTCCATTTCCTCCGACAGGCCGTCGACATCGTCGCGCTCCAACCCGTCGGTGATCAGAAGCACGACCGCCCCCTGCCCCAGCACGCGCCGCGACCATATCAGGTTGAACTCGGCAAGTGTGTCGCCGATGCGGGTGCCGCCCGACCAGTCCTTGACCGCCGCAGAACAGTCGGCAAGTGCTGCATCGGGATCGCGGTGGCGCATCTGCCGGGTCAGATTGGTCAGTCTGGTACCGAAGACGAAGGTGTGCACGCGACGCCTTTTTTCCGTCAGTGCATGCAAGAAATGCAGGAAGATGCG
>NZ_RZPH01001539.1:0-853 GCF_004022825.1 Mesorhizobium sp. M7A.F.Ca.CA.004.04.2.1 | reverse complement strand
GCCGAGAAGCCGAGGATGGCGCCGAGCGAGAATGACAGTGCGGTGGCCAGCACCGCGATGAACAAAGTGATGCGGGCGCCGTAGATCATGCGAGACAGAAGATCGCGGCCGAGATTGTCGGTGCCCAGCAAATGGGCAGCCGACATCGGTTCCCAGACGTCGCCGACGATTTCGCCATTGCCGTGCGGCGCGATCCAGGGGGCGAAGATCGCCGCCAGCACGAACAATGCCGTCAGCACGATCCCGATCAGCGCGGGGAGGGGGATGCGTTTGATATCGAGCATATCCGCCCCCTATTTCGGATGTCTGAGACGCGGATTGGCGACGATCGCCGCTATGTCCGCAATGATATTCAGGCTGATATAAACGGCGGCGAAGATCAGGCCGACCGCCTGCACCACCGGCACGTCGCGTTTGGTGACGTGGTCGACAAGATACTGCCCCATGCCCGGATAGACGAAAATCACCTCGACCACGACGACGCCGACGATCAGGTAGGCGAGGTTGAGCATGACGACGTTGATGATCGGCGCGATGGCATTGGGGAAGGCGTGCTTGCGGATGACGTTGAAGGCCGACAGGCCCTTCAGTTCCGCGGTCTCGACATAGGCCGACTGCATGACATTGAGGATCGCCGCGCGTGTCATGCGCATCATGTGGGCGAGCACGACCAGCGTCAGCGCTGCCGCCGGCAGAGCGATCGCCTGCATGCGCTCGCCAAAAGGCATGCCGTCATAGACAGTCGAAATGCCCGGGAAGATTTGCCATTTCACGGCGAAGAAATAGACCAGCACATAGCCGATGAAGAACTCGGGAAAGGAGGTCGAGGCCAGAGCCAGCCCGGAGATCAGCT
>NZ_RZPH01001538.1:0-854 GCF_004022825.1 Mesorhizobium sp. M7A.F.Ca.CA.004.04.2.1 | reverse complement strand
CGTCTAGGCCGTCCGCGGCGCGCCTCACCGCTGTCGGCCACTGATATCCAGCATTCGGCGCCGAAGCTTCTCAACCCGTATTTCCTGTATTTTTCCGTCGGTGTCGGCGTCATCACCGCCAGCCACGCATTCCTCTACGGTTTCGTCTCCATCTACTGGAAATCGATCGGCCTCAGCGATTCGGTTGTCGGTCTCTTATGGGCTTGGGGCGTGGTGTCGGAAGTCTGCATGTTCATGATGTTCACCCGCTTTTTTGACCGGTTCTCCGTCGTGTCGATCATGGTGATGGCGGGGATCGGCTCCATCGTGCGCTGGATCGCCTTTCCGCTGGTCTGGCCGCTCGGCCTCGGCATTCCCGGTTTCTTCGGTGTCCAGTCGCTGCACTCGGTCTCGGTGGCGCTTGGGCTGATCGGCCTGCAGAAGATGATCGGCGAAACCGTCTCCGAGGAGCGGACAGGTGCCGCGCAAGGCATTGCCTATTTCTCCAACGGCTTCTTCATGGCGGTGGTGACGCTGGCGTCCGGCCCGCTCTACGACCATCTCGGCGTGGACGGCTTCTTTGCCATGATCCCGATCGCCTTGATCGGCCTCGTGCTGATCGGCCTTGCAGCGCGCTCAGCCCCACAGCGCCACTTCGGGCGGTGACACCAGCGATCCCTGGTAGACAAGGCCCGGTACCCGGTCGCGGGCAAGCAGCAGCGGACCGTCGAGGTCGACGAAATCGGCATGCTGGGCAAGCAGCACCGCCGGCGCCATCGCCAATGACGTGCCGACCATGCAGCCGACCATCACGCCGAAACCGAGTTCGCGGGCGCGATCGCGCAGCACCAGTGCCGCAGTCAGGCCCCCCGACT
>NZ_RZPH01001537.1:0-863 GCF_004022825.1 Mesorhizobium sp. M7A.F.Ca.CA.004.04.2.1 | reverse complement strand
ATGATGTCGGCGGCCTTGGCCACGGCGGCATGGCCGGTGACGGTCTTCAGGCCCTTGGTGACGAGATCGGTGGAGGGTTTCGATCGATGATCGCTGGTGATGACATGATAGCCCGCGTCCAGCAGATGCCCCGCCATCGGCGCGCCCATGATGCCAAGGCCGATGAAACCGATGGTTTCCATTTGTTTTCTCCGTCTTTTGTTAGGTCGCGTTCTGTCACGCCCCCCTCTGTCCTGCCGGACATCTCCCCCACCAGGGGGAGATTGGACATCACCACTGCCTTGGCCAATTGTTGAAGCTGCCAAAGTTGCGAGCCGACGCCGAAGCTGCCGATCTCCCCACCCGTGGGGGAGATGGCCGGCAGGCCAGAGGGGGGCGCGAAGGAACGCGACTTCTATTGCGATCGCCGCTAAGCCGCAGCGCTTCCCTGCCCGCTCAAATCCCGAAACCACCCCAACCCAGCTTCCGTCCCGGCCTTCGGCTTGTATTCCGCCCCGACCCATCCGGCATAACCAATGCGGTCGATATGCTCGTACAGGAAGGGAAAATTGATCTCGCCCGTCCCCGGCTCGTGACGGCCGGGATTGTCCGCAAGCTGGATATGCGCGATGCGGTCAAGGTTTGCCTCGATGGTACGGGCGAGATCCCCCTCCATGATCTGCATGTGATAGATGTCGTATTGCAGGAACAGGTTTTTCGAGCCGACGCGATCGATCAGCGCTAGCGCCTGGTCGGAGTAGTTGAGGAAGAAGCCCGGAATATCGCGCGTGTTGATCGGCTCGATCAGCAGCCTGATGCCGGCCTGCTCCAGCTTTTCCGCCGCGAAGGCGAGGTTTTCGGCAAAGACATCCTCCAGCACCTTG
>NZ_RZPH01001536.1:0-864 GCF_004022825.1 Mesorhizobium sp. M7A.F.Ca.CA.004.04.2.1 | reverse complement strand
GGGCATGGAAGGCGAGGCCAGGGGCCAGAAAAAACAAAAGACCGAGCAGCACGGTGACGACGGCGCTCGACCAGGCCAGCCATTCGCCCTGGCTCGTCGGCCATGGAAGCGCAAAATCCATCTTGTCCCCTCGAAATGCCTGTTTTGAAATTCCGGGCATTCTAGCGGAGGAAAAGAAGCGCGCCAGATGGATCCACGCACTTTAGGCGGCGCGCATCAACCGAGCGCGAATTCCACAGCCGCCTCGGCATGGATGCGCGTCGTGTCGAAGACCGGGATGTCGAAATCCTGCTCGCCTATGAGCATGGTGATCTCGGTGCAGCCCATGATGACGCTGTCGGCCGCCTCTTCGCGGCGCAGGCGCTCGGTCTCGGCGATATAGGCCGCCTTTGAAGTCTCCTTGACGATGCCCTGGCACAACTCGTCGTAGATGACGCGATGGACCATGTCGCGCCCGGCACTATCGGGTACGACAGGGTTCAAGCCAAATCTGTCGGCGAGCCGGCCCTTGTAGAAATCCTGCTCCATGGTGAAGCGCGTCGCCAGCAGTGCCGGACGCTGCATGCCGGCGCGCTTGACCGCCACCGCGGTGGCATCGGCGATGTGGATCAGCGGGATCGACACCGACGCCTGCACTTGGTCGGCCAGTCTGTGCATGGTGTTGGTGCACAAAAGCAGACCCTCCGCGCCGCCGGCCTCGAGCTTGCGTGCGGCTTCGACGAGAAGCACACCGGCGCCATCCCAGTCGCCATGATGCTGCCGCTCGGCGATTTCGGCGAAGTCGAATGACCAGAGCAGAAGCCTGGCCGAATGCAAGCCGCCCAGCCGCTCGCGCACGATCTCGTTGAGCAGCCGATAGTAGAT
>NZ_RZPH01001535.1:0-865 GCF_004022825.1 Mesorhizobium sp. M7A.F.Ca.CA.004.04.2.1 | reverse complement strand
GTCTGGGTCGACGTCGCCGGCGGAGTGATCGCCGACGGTTCGAGCACGTCCTTTGCGTTGGTGCAGGCGGCAAGAGCCAATGCCACAAGCAATGACACGGTCGTCACATGCGATCGTCTCATTTGCCTTCTAACTCCTTGGCGAAGAACGCCTCCCATTGTGGATTCACTGTACGATCAAGTCGAGATCATGGCGGGACAGCGGCTTGGGCTGGGATTCGGTGGTCAGGTAGGTGCGGCCAAGCGTCATCGCCGTCTCGGTATCGGAGTCCATGATGATCATATGGGCGAACAGCGTCATGTTGGGCGCGATCGGTTCGGGATTGCCCTGGTAGAACATCGGCATGTCCATCCAGGACGGGGTGAAGCGGGCGCCGACCGAATAGCCGCAGGCGTTCAGCCGGTGCTTGGTCAGGCCGTGTGCCTCCATGGTGCGGGCATGCGCATCGAAGACGTCGCCGAAGCTGTTGCCCGGCGTCATCGCCTTTTCGACAGCCAGGAGTGCCGCGCGGGCGGCGTCGAACAATTCCTGATGGCGCTTCGACACCTTGCCGGTCAGCACCGTGCGCATCATCGGTGCGTGGTAGTGGTTGAAGACGCCGGCCCATTCGAGCGTCAGCTGGTCATTTTTGGTGAGCTTGCGGCGGCCGGCCTTGTAGCGGCACAGCAGCGCATCGACGCCGGAGCCGATGATGAATTCGTTGGCCGGATAGTCGCCGCCGCCGGCAAAGATCGCACCCTGCATGGCGGCCAGGATCAGGGCTTCGTCGCCACCTTGCTTGATCAGCGGCAGCGCCGCGTCGAGCGCGTCGTCGGAGAGATTGGCGGCCTTCTCGGCCTTGGCGATCTCGGCCGGACTGTTGAAC
>NZ_RZPH01001534.1:0-866 GCF_004022825.1 Mesorhizobium sp. M7A.F.Ca.CA.004.04.2.1 | reverse complement strand
CTTCGAAGTGGCGCGTACCTATCGCTTCTGCAAAGGTTCCGGCATGCCGATCTCCATTCCCGTGATCGAGATGATCGAGATCGGCGCCGGCGGCGGCTCGATCGCCTGGGTCGACGCCATGGGCCGCATCCAGACCGGTCCCGAAAGTGCCGGATCGGAACCTGGCCCGGCCTGCTACGGCCGCGGCGGCAGGCGCCCGGCCATCACAGATGCCGACCTGGTGCTCGGCAAGCTCGATCCCGACAATTTCGCCGGCGGCGCCATCAGGCTGGACTCGCCCGCATCCGAACAGGCGATCCTGCGCGATGTCGGCGAACGCCTGTCGCTCGATGCCATGGCGACGGCCTTCGGCATCTGCGAGGTGGTGGACGAGAACATGGCCAATGCCGCCCGCGTCCATGCTGTCGAAAACGGCAAAAACATTTCCGACAACGTGATGATCGCCTTCGGTGGCGCGGCCCCGCTTCACGCCGCAAGGCTTTGCGAGAAACTCGGCATCGACCAGTGCATCGTCCCCAAGGGCGCGGGCGTCGGATCGGCGATCGGCTTCCTCAAGGCTCCGTTCGGCTACGAAGCCCTGGCATCCCGGCTGACGCGGCTGTCGCAGTTCAAGCCGGCCGAGGCCAATGCTTTGCTCGATGACCTCAAAGTGTCAGCCGAAAGCTTCGTGCGGGCAGGGGCCAACGGTACGATCACATGCGAAATCACCGCCTTCATGCGCTACGCCGGCCAGGGCTGGGAAATCCCCGTGCCGCTGCCGGACGAGCCGTTCGGCAATGATGCCGCAACCACGCTCGAGGATTTGTTCCAGGCGAATTACCAACGCTTCTTCGGCCGCGCCATCGAAGGACTTGGCGGCCTGGAAA
>NZ_RZPH01001533.1:0-867 GCF_004022825.1 Mesorhizobium sp. M7A.F.Ca.CA.004.04.2.1 | reverse complement strand
GTTGAAGAACGGTGCAACGACCATGCCTGGCGTCAACGCGCCGGAAGCAGCGCCAGCAGCGCCGGTTTTTCCGGCAATGACCGACGAATCGGTGGTGACCTCGTCAGCGCCGGCGGAACCCGTTGCGGCGCCGAAGGCGTCCGCGGCGAAGAAACCAGCCAAGCCTGCGCCGGCAAAAGCGACGCCGGCTGCAAAAGCTTCGGCAAATGGTGCAAAGGTTGCCGCGAAGGCAGCGTCTGCGTCCAAGACGCAGGCGAAGGCCATGACGACGGCACAGCCTGAAGCGCCCAGCGCCAAGACGCCCGCTGCGGCCAACGCTGTCGCGGCCAAGACTGTAGCGACCAAGATGGGGGCGAAAGCCGAACCGAAGCTTGCAGCGGTGAAGAAGCCGGTGGCCAAGAAGACGGCGGGAGCCGCCAAGTGAGCGTTTCGGACACCGAAAAGGACGAGATCGAGAAATCGTCCGCGCCGCTGATGGAGCATCTGATCGAGTTGCGCCGGCGGCTGATCTGGTCGCTGGGCGGCTTCTTCGTTGCCTTCCTGGTCTGTTTCTTCTTCGCCAAGAAACTGTTCAACCTCCTGGTCGTGCCGTTCAAATGGGCGACGCAGTGGGCAGGGCTCGATCCGCACAAGGTCGAGCTGATCTACACGGCGCCGCAGGAATTCTTCTTCACCCAGGTCAAGCTCGCCATGTTCGGCGGCATGGTGATCGCCTTTCCGCTGATCGCCACGCAGATCTACAAGTTCATCGCGCCCGGCCTGTACAAGAACGAGCGCAACGCCTTCCTGCCGTTCCTGATCGCATCGCCGATCCTGTTCCTGATGGGCGCATCGCTGGTCTATTTCTTCTTCACGCCGATGGTGATG
>NZ_RZPH01001532.1:0-872 GCF_004022825.1 Mesorhizobium sp. M7A.F.Ca.CA.004.04.2.1 | reverse complement strand
TTCCAGACCACCTATGGCTTCACGCTGAAGCCTGAGCAATTGATCACCCTCTCGGGCGGCGACACGGCGGCAACCATCGCAGCGGCCGCCAACCAGACCAATGGCGCCACTGCGGCCATGGTCTACGGCACCGATGGCGGCATCGCACCGTCCGGGCTCGTCGTGCTCGACGACGACAAGGGCGTGCAGCCGGTCTACCAGCCGGCGCCGATCATCCGCGAAGCGGTGCTGAAGGAGCATCCCGAGATCGAGACGCTGCTGAAGCCGGTTTTCGCCAAGCTCGACCTCGTCACCCTGCAGGAACTGAACGGTCGCGTTCAGGTCGGCGGCGAGCCGGTCAAGGGCGTCGCCGAGGACTTCCTGAAGAAGAACGGCTTCCTGAAGTAGGACGATTCCGGCGCGCCGCTTTCGTGGCGCGCCGGATCGACTGAAGGGGCAGGGCGTGAACATCCGCTTCGACAAGCTCGGCGTGGTCATCGCCGCGATATCAGCCTATGCGGCCTTCGCCGCCCCCTTTGCCACGTTCCGTGCCAACCGCATCGTCCCCGGCCAGGCGCGCTCGATTCTCGATGCGCTGCCGGCAACGACCGGGACGCTGCTGCTCGCCATCATTGTCGCCGCAGCACTCATTGCGCTGTTCAAGACACCACTTGTGCTGCGCCTTGCCGCCAGCGTGATGGCGCTTGCCGCGCTCGCGCTGCTGATCGGTGTCGCCGGAACATTTCTCACGCCGGCGGGCCACACCTTCGCCAGAGTTTCGCCAGCCTCCGGTTTCTGGATTCTGATCTTTGCCTTCACGCTTTTGCTCGCCGACGTGCTGACAAGGCTGCACCTGTCCCCATTGGCGCGGGTTGGCGTGCTTGGGGTCGCGG
>NZ_RZPH01001531.1:0-873 GCF_004022825.1 Mesorhizobium sp. M7A.F.Ca.CA.004.04.2.1 | reverse complement strand
GCCAGACATAGGGGCCAGCGTCATGGCTGGCGATGCCGCCAATATTATGGTTTTCATGTCGTATAGCTCCGACCCGGCGCGGCGACAGGATGGCAGACAAGGACAGAAGGATCGTCATAGCCGGTGCCGGCAGCATCGGCTGCTATGCCGGCGGCTGCCTGGCGTTGGCCAACCGAGAGGTCATTCTGCTGGCTCGGCCGCGCATCGAGGCAGCGCTACGGCAGGGTGGATTGCGGGTCAGCGACCTCCAGGGCCGCGATCGCTCGATCAAGCCCGAGGCGCTTGTCGTCACCGTCGATCCGGCCGCCGCTTTGCCGCTGGCGGACGTGATCCTGGTCACGGTCAAGAGCGGCGCCACCCAGGATATGGCGGATCTTATCAAAGCCCATGCCCGGCCCAACGCCGTGGTGATCAGCCTGCAAAACGGTGTCGACAATGCCGACAGGCTGCGTGCTGGAGTTGCCGGACGTACGGTGCTGGCCGGCATGGTGCCGTTCAATGTGGTGCAGTCGCCGGACGGCGAACTGCCGCTGCGCGTGCACCGCGCTAGCGACGGCATGGTGATGGTCGAGGACGGCACCGCCGGCCTGGTCGGCCTGCTTGGCGTCGAAGGGTTTGCGGTCGAAACCCATGGCGACATAAAAGCCGTGCTGTGGGGCAAGCTGCTGATGAATTTGAACAACGCGCTGGTGGCGCTTTCCGGCCTGCCGCTGGCAACCGAACTGGCCGACCGGCGCTGGCGGCTGATCCTGGCCAGCCAGATCGACGAGGCCCTGAGAGCGATGAGAGCGTCCGGCATCGAGCCGGCGCGGATCGCCGGCCTGCGGCCGGCGTTGCTGCCGAAGGTGCTCAGGCTGCCGGACTGGCTGTTCA
>NZ_RZPH01000152.1:0-8671 GCF_004022825.1 Mesorhizobium sp. M7A.F.Ca.CA.004.04.2.1 | reverse complement strand
GTCATCGGTAGGGTCTCGGTCATGGCTGGTTTCGAGACCTGCCATGCTCTGTATCTGGCGGCGGTTGGCTAACGGTGATCGTGGCGGTGACTGACATTCCGGGCAGGAGCAACCCTGCGAGAGGATCATCCCGGTCTATTGCGATCTTGACGGGGATCCGCTGAACGATCTTCGTGAAATTTCCGGTGGCATTGTCGGGGGGCAGGAGCGAGAACTCTTGGCCGCTGGCCGGCGCGATGCTGTCAACGATGCCCCTTACGGGGGTGTCGGCGAAAGCATCAACGTCGATCCTGACCTTCTGGCCCGAAGTGACCTCGGAGAGCTGGGTTTCTTTGTAGTTGGCGACCACATAGATACCGTCGAGCGGGACTACCGCAAGTAGTTGCATGCCAGGCTGGACGTAGAGGCCCACCCGCAACTGGCGCATACCGACAACGCCTTCGCTGGGCGCCCGCAAAACCGTGTAGCCTAGGTTCAGTTCTGCCTCCTCGAGTGCTCCTTGGTTGTGCTGCAGAGCAGCATTTGCTTCATCAAGCTGGGCCGCGAGAGTGCCGACCTCTCGCCGCACCGCCTCCAGGGCTGCCTTGTCCTTCGCGACCAATGCGTTCGCGGCGCCGATCTGGGATGCTGCCTGCTGTGCATTCTGGACGGAGCCATATCCCCCCTTGGCAAGCGTTTCGAAGCGTTCGTCATTTTGCGCGGCATAGACCTCCGTGGCCTGGTCGGCCTTTAGGGTGGCATCCGCCTCGTCGATGAGGGCGCGCTGCTCTGCCAACTGGGCGTCGATGCTCACGATTTTCGCCTTCGCCTCGGCGACGTCTGCCTTCGCCTCATCGACGGCTGCCTTGAAGCTGCGCGGATCGATGGTCGCCAACACGTCGCCCGCCTTGACCTTCTGATTGTCTGCGACCAGCACAGTGGCGAGGTAGCCGGCGACTTGAGGTGCAACTGGCACGATGTGGGCCTCCACATAGGCATCGTCGGTCGATTCCTCGAAACGCCAGACCGTCCAATACTGCCGGCCGGCATACGCAGCGGCGGACAACGCAGATAGGGCAGCAACGCCAAATGCGACGATGCGGAGCGCGCGGACAAATCTCCCCTCTTTGGCACGCGGTAAGGTCAATGCTACGACCTCCGTCTCCGGTTTGCCGGGATGATTGATATTCATGATTCCTCCTGCCGGGGAGGCCGGCCCATCCGGGGCGCGCCCGGACCAATGCTGGTTCGTCTCGTTACATTCAAAGAAGCGATTCTCGCAGGAAGACCTCGGCGACCGCTGTATCGAGTTGGTTCTCCCGACTGGCCGCACACCTCTGCAGGTGATGGAATTCTCGCCTCAATGAGATCAGCATTCTGAGAACTGATCGCCGGCAGCGACCGCCGATGCTCCCGGCCTTTGAAGGGTCATTTGGCCCTCCCGCGTCATGTCCTTCGTCACTGTGGCGGTGACCGTAGCCCTCTCCTTGGCCGCCACTAATGTGGCCGCCGTCATGAGCCAAGGCCGCCAAACCCGAGCCTGCCGCTAACAGCGCGGCCCAGGCAATTGTTATCCAAACATGTCGTACGTTTGGCATCGTCGTACTCCTTGCGGCCCACGCTTTGGGAGGAAGCGCCGCAAGAGTGTATTTGCCGTCGACTGAGCGAAATCATACTTGCGTCCAGCGATGCCAGACGTGAGGTCATGGATTGCGCATCTCGGCGAGAACGACGACCGATATCTCATACCGTATTTCCGGACTTTCCCCTCCGGCGGGGCGGCTTCAATAAGGAACGGCAGACTCCCCATTCTCAATTGAGATCCTACGGCGGAGGGTATCAGGAGCAGCAGAATCGTCGCCTTCTTAGGCGCGCCGAGTTCATTGGCGGGTCCAGGTCATGTGTCTAGTTCTGCCGAAACCATTGGGGCCTGAAGGCGCTAGTCGGCGAGGCAGAAATTGACGAACACCGGTTGAGAGCGTGCCTGATCCCTGCAACGGTCAAAGACGAAACGCAGCATGCCTTTGGAAAAGAACCTGCCTCCCGCGTGTGGCATCGTTGCGGCACGTAAGGCACGCAATCTGCCGATCCACGAACGGGTCGGTACCAAGTTATTGACGAGGAGAAGCCCATGTCCAGCGTCCATCCAGTTCGCGCACTTTCCGCAGCGCTCGAGGCTGCGAGGACGAATGCTGTCGAAACCATCGCGGCAGATGGCGGGCCTCTGTCATCTGCAGTTCTAGCTGAACTCGCCATGTTGCAAACTGCACTGACGGCCACCCGCCAAACACTCGATGAGCATGGAACCCGATTGGGCTGGGGTGGCGACGAGGGGGCCGTGGATCAGGCGGTTCTAGAACTCCATTCAATCAAATAGCTGGATTGCCAGTACGCAGTGATCGGCTTCCTTTCGTTGTGCCAGAGTTTGCCGTGTTATTGTTCGGCAATCCGTAGGTCCGCACTGACTGGCTTCGCGTCTCTTTGAAGTTTTGGAGCAGCCAACAGTTAAAGGCGTGCAGCCGGAGCTGCCAGCATCATTTGGACCACAACTGCCAAGCGTCAGGTTTTCCTTAGCAACTCGGGACGACCTGCGCTTCCCATTGTGAACGAGCGCGACGAGGACCAAGGTTGTCGACGCACCACAGCAAGCGGGCAAATTCTTACCAAGGCAATCACCTGCCACGGCATGTCGGTTGGACGGTTTCAGCATGCTATGGAATCGAAGGAAACAAT
This sequence comes from Mesorhizobium sp. M7A.F.Ca.CA.004.04.2.1, assembly GCF_004022825.1. NCBI lineage: Bacteria > Pseudomonadati > Pseudomonadota > Alphaproteobacteria > Hyphomicrobiales > Phyllobacteriaceae > Mesorhizobium > Mesorhizobium sp. M7A.F.Ca.CA.004.04.2.1. The sequence goes on along the minus strand of NZ_RZPH01000152.1, from coordinate 5,959 downwards.
TGTCCAGAAGCTCTGCACGTTCCCGCGGTGAAGCGTCGCGCAACTCCGGCGGCGGCTGGTCGAATGTTATCCGAACTCCTACGTCCTCTGGTCAGTAATTGAACTGACGACAGGGCGAGGCAACAATAGGGATCGGAACGACGTGGTAGACGTTTCTGCAAGTCATAGCTTCGTGGCACATTCGCGCGACGACGGAACGCGCGGCCAGTTGGAACAGTCGCAACTTGACGCGTTGCTTTCGAGCATTCGGGCATGCCGCGTGTGCGTCGAGGAGTTCGGCCATGAACCGCGCCCGGTGGTGCAGGTGGCCCCCGGCACCCGGCTGTTGATCTGTGGACAGGCGCCGGGGCGACGCGTGCATGAAAGCGGACTTCCGTTCGATGACCCGTCGGGCGACCGGCTGCGCGAGTGGCTTGGAGTGGATCGGCGCGCCTTCTATGCGGACCCGCGTATCGGCGTGGCCCCCATGGCGTTCTGCTTTCCGGGGACCAATCCCAAAGGCGGCGACTATCCGCCACCGCCCAGGTGCGCCGCGCTCTGGCGGCAGTCGCTCCTGGCATGTCTGCCGAAGGTGGAACTTACGGTGCTGGTCGGCGCTTATGCTCAGCGGTGGGCGTTGGGAGACACGCCGAGGCGTTCGATGACCGAGACCGTCGCGGCATGGCGCACCTATGGGCCTGCGGTGATCCCGCTGCCGCACCCCTCCTGGAGATGTGCAGGCTGGCTGCGGCGCAACTCATGGTTCGAGAATGAGTTGGCGCCCTATCTGCGCGTTCGGGTCGCTGCCATTCTAAGCGGCGCCATTACCCTTCATGAACCGGCCACACGCTCTCGATAAGGCAAGCCCGCGGCGACCTTCTCCGCGCAGATCGCGAGAACCGCAGGCGTGACGTTATCCGGGCCCAAGCAGAGAGACCGCCATCCAATGGACGATCAAATAGTCGGCGATGTTTCGGCTATGGCATCTCCACCAGAGCACTTCGGAACACACGACCGTGCATTTCGGCTGCTTGTTCAGGTCGATCGTCGGACACGACCAGTTCGACGTCCCTGAGGCCTCACGCTTTCAAGCCGACGAGAAATCCCGCCAGGTCGAGCGGTTGTCGCGATTGGCCATCTCGATGGCTCTGGCGCCTTCCGTCCCAGTCAATCCCGACGGAAATCAGCACCGCCTGGCCCATGACGATGCCGACTTCGCAGACCTTCTCGTAGCGAGCATCGACAATGAGGTAAGGGAACGGCTCCTGGAGCGGGCGATTGGCAAAGGCGGGGAGGCTCTCGTCCAGCGGCTTGCGCCCGCTCGGAAAGCTAGTAGCGCTCGAACAACTCCGCCGAGAAGCGGCCCTGCCGGTTCTGCGGCACCCTGAGTCCGAGCTTGCCGGCGCGCGTGACGAGCGTGCGACCGTAATGGCCCGAACGATAGGCGAGCCGCTCCGGCGTGCGCTAGCATTTCTCGGCTCCAAGCACCTCATCCATCTCGCCCTCCAGGACTTCCTGCATCACCGCGCGGATCACATCGCGCAGCCCATCAGGGCTCGAAAGCAGAATGTGGCGGAACTCGGTGACGTTGAATATCACCAGCCTGCCATGACCGCCCTTTCTCAGCGAATTTGCAGAACTCACAGCACACAACCTTGTCTCGTGGCCCAGCGAAATGAAACTGCAGGGCTGGCGGCGTCCGGGCGCTGACCGCCGCGACGCCCCTCGCTGGCCGATGAAGAGCCCGTCCTTTCCGGGCATTCAGAAAGAAAACCCGGCATTTGCAGAAGACCAGACGGCTTTTCGGGGCCTAGGTTGGCGCAATTGAGCACGCATTGAGCTCGCTGACCAAGGATCATCCCCATGACCACCAACGCCCTCCGCCTTCGCGCCGCACCGCTCCGTACCCCTTCCGATCTCGGCGAGAATGCCGTGACAGATATCTCTGCCGCTCTCACCGGGTTGCTAGCCGATACCTTCGCGCTTTACCTCAAGACGAAGAATTTCCACTGGCACATGTCAGGGCCGCACTTCCGTGATTACCATGTGTTACTCGACGAACAAGGCGAGCAAATCTTCGCTATCACCGATGACATCGCTGAGCGCTGTCGCAAGATCGGCGGCACCACGCTCCGCTCTATCGGACAGATCGCGAAGGAGCAGCGAATCTCCGACAATGACGCGGCCTATGTGACGCCACACGACATGCTGGCCGAGCTTGCCCAAGACAACCGCACCTTCATAAGTCTCCTGCGCGCCGTGCACGCAGTATGCGAGGAGCACGACGACGTCGCGACGACCAGCTTGATCGAGGTTTGGATTGATGAGGCCGAGCGCCGTACCTGGTTCCTTTTCGAAGCCGGGCGGATGGCGGACTGACCCCCAAGGCCATGGACCGTCGGCGCGGAATGGCGTCGCCCCGATCTGCGGCAAGCGGTCGCCGCTTGCGACTTCCCGTTGCTCTCTCACAGGAAAATGCCATGTCCCGCCCACCGCTTCCACCCTTCACGGAACAAACCGCCATAGAAAAAGTGCGCTCAGCCGAAGACGGCTGGAACACGCGTGACCCCGGCCGTGTCGCGCTCGCCTATACGGTTGACAGTGCCTGGCGTAATCGCGCCGAGTTCGTGACAGGCCGGGAAGCCATCGAGGCTTTTCTCACCCGCAAATGGAACAAAGAACTCGATTACCGGCTGGTAAAGGAACTTTGGACGTTTGCGGGAAACCGGATCGCTGTCCGCTTCGCCTATGAATACCATGATGACAGCGGCCAATGGTTCAGGGCCTACGGCAACGAAAATTGGGAGTTCGATACGGAAGGGCTGATGCGCCGCCGGATCGCCAGCATTAACGAACATCCAATCGCGGAGTCCGAACGCAAGTTGCATTGGCCTTTGGGTCGTCGCCCCGACGACCATCCTGGTCTCAGCGGTTTCGGCTTCTGATCTGACGCGTGGTCGAGGGTTGGCGACCGTTTTCGCGCTACCCACTGATAGGCCAGCAGAGCCGCTTCGGCGTGCCGCTCGCGCGGATCGGAAGATGTCGCGGGCGGTTCGACGACTGGCGGGGCTTCGCTGACAGGGGGTCGGCCGGTAGCTGAATCCACACAGGGGCATAGAAATGAGTGGCAAGAAGCGTATTGAGCGTTATGACGAGGCCGCCGGCGGCTGGGGTGCGCTGAAGGCGCTCGGCGAGCACCTGGTCGAGCAGGATATTGCGATCAAGGGCGCGACAACGCTGCTGCGCATGAACCAGCCGCTTGGCTTCGATTGCCCGGGCTGCGCTTGGCCAGATCCCAAACACACCTCGCCCTTCGAATTCTGCGAGAACGGCGGCAAGGCAGTCGCCTGGGAGGTGACGGCGAAGCGCTGCACGCCGGAGTTCTTCGCAGCTCACACCGTCACCGAGCTTTCGACATGGAGCGACTACGAACTCGAAATGGTCGGGCGGCTTACTCATCCGATGGCCTACGACCAAGCCAGCGATCGCTACTTGTCGGTGAACTGGGACGACGCCTTCGCCATGATCGGTCGGCATCTGGGCGCCCTTCCCAATCCGAATATGGCGGAGTTCTACACCTCCGGTCGCACCTCCAACGAGGCCGCCTTCCTCTACCAGCTCTTTGTGCGCGAATACGGCACCAACAACTTCCCCGACTGTTCCAACATGTGCCACGAGGCTACCAGCGTCGGCTTGCCGCAGTCGCTCGGCGTCGGCAAGGGCACGGTGCTGCTGGACGATTTCGACAAGACTGACTGCATCTTCATCTTCGGCCAGAACCCCGGCACCAACAGCCCGCGCATGATGACCAGCCTGCGCAGTGCCTCGCGACGCGGCGCAACCATTATTTCGTTCAATCCGTTCCGCGAGCGGGCGCTGGAGCGCTTTCAGGCGCCGCAGAGCCCGATCGAGATGACGACGCTGACGTCCACCCCGATCAGCTCGCGCCTGCACCAAGTCAAGGTCGGCGGCGACATCGCAGTGCTCAAGGGCTTGATGAAGGTGCTAGTCGAGGAGGATGAGCGGCTGCGCGCCGAACACCAGATCGAGGCCCTTGACTGGGATTTTATCCGCGGCCACACCGTCGGCATCGAGGCGCTCGTCGCCGACCTCAAGGCCACATGCTGGGAAGACATCGAGCGGCGATCGGGCCTCACGCGCTCGGCGATCGAGGAAGCCGCCCATGTCTATATGAAGGCGAAGAGGGCGATCGTCGTCTATGGCATGGGCATCACCCAGCACCGGCACGGCGCGAAAAGCGTCCAGCAGCTTGCCAATCTTTGCCTGCTCAAGGGAAATATCGGAAAGGAAGGCGCCGGCTTGTGCCCGGTGCGCGGCCATTCCAACGTCCAAGGCGACCGTACCGTCGGCATAACCGAAATTCCGACCCCTGAATTCCTCGGCCGGCTGGGACAGCGTTTTGGCTTCGAGCCCTCTGCTGAGCATGGACACAATGTCGTCACCGCGCTGGAGGCCATGGTCGAGGGAAAAGCGCGCGTCTTCATCGGCATGGGTGGCAACATCGTCGCTGCCATCCCAGACTGGCAGGTCACGCAGGAGGCGTTTCGCCGTCTCGATCTCACTGTTCACGTCTCGACCAAGCTTAACCGCAGCCACATCATCCATGGCCGCGACGCGCTCATCCTGCCCTGCCTAGGCCGCACGGAGGTTGACCTGCAGGCGGCAGGCCCGCAATCCATCACCGTCGAGGACTCTATGTCGATGGTGCACGCGTCGACCGGCATGAACGAACCTGCCTCCGAGCACCTGAAGAGCGAGCCCGCGATCGTTGCAGGCATGGCCCGCGCCACCCTCGGGATGCGCTCAGTTGTGGACTGGGAGATCTTCGTCGCCGACTACGACCTGATACGCGACGCCATCGAAGACGTCTTTCCGATTTTCGAGGGCTACAACGCTCGCATCCGCGTACCCGGCGGCTTCCACCTCCCCTCGACGGCGCGCGAGCGTATTTGGAATACGGCTACCGGCAAGGCGAACTTCATGCCGTTCGATGGGCTCGGCGAGGATAACGCATCCGATGCGGACGTTTTGTGGCTCACCAGCGTGCGCAGCCATGACCAGTACAATACCACGCTCTATTCACTCTCAGACCGCTATCGCGGCGTGTTCGGCCAACGCGACGTGCTGTTCATAAGCGTCGAGGAAATCGAGAAGCGCGGCTTCAAGCCGGGCGACCGCGTCGACCTAGTCACCGTTTCAGACGACGGCGTGGAGCGAGTGGTTCGCAATTTCAAGCTGGTCGCCCATGCATTCCCGGCCGGCGGCTGCGCGGCCTATTACCCAGAGACCAATCCGCTGGTGCCGCTTCACGCCCACGATCCAATGAGTTTCACACCCTCCTACAAGGGCATTCCGATCCGCATCGTGCGGGCGCAGGTCCAGGTTGAGGTGGCTTGACCATGGATGCCGTCATCCTTGCCCGACTCCAGTTCGCCTTCACAATGGGCTTCCACATCCTGTGGCCGACGGTCACGATCGGGCTCGCCTGCTTCGTCGCGCTACTGAGCGGCCTTTGGTGGCGCACCGGACGCGAGGTCTATCGCGATCTCATGCGCTTCTGGATTTCCATCTTCGCGCTGGCCTTCGGCATGGGCGTCATCACTGGCCTCGTGCTGAGCTACGAGATCGGCACCAACTGGGCGGGCTTCTCGCGCTCGGTCTCCAACGTCCTCGGCCCGCTCTTCATGTACGAGGCGCTGACCGCCTTCTTCCTCGAGGCCGGCTTCATCGGCATCGTGCTGTTCGGCCAGAACCGGGTCAGCAGGGGACTGCATTTCTTCGCCTGCTGCATGGTGGCGGGCGGCACGCTGACGTCGGCCACCTGGATCCTCGCCGCCAACAGTTGGATGCAGACGCCGCAGGGCGCGGTGGCCGACGCCAACGGCATTTTTCATGTCGTCGACTGGTGGCAGGTCATCTTCAATCCTTCCTTCCCCTACCGGCTCGCCCACATGGTCTG
>NZ_RZPH01001530.1:0-874 GCF_004022825.1 Mesorhizobium sp. M7A.F.Ca.CA.004.04.2.1 | reverse complement strand
CGCCTAGGTCTCTTGCCACGCCGGCAGGGCTTGTGAAGCAACTGGAAATCATACGCGCCCGGCAGGATCATGTGGACCGCCGTCCGCCCAGGCTGTTCTCGGATTTCAGCATCAGCAATGGCTCGAGGCAGCGCCGGGAACTGCTTGATGCCCTGGGCGGATGTCCGCACGTCGATTTCCTGACGAAACGCGTCTCGCAGCGCTCGATCTGGCAACTGTACTCGCAATACCCGCTCGTGCTGTCCACCGAAGGCAACGGCCTGGACTGCCATAGGACATGGGAGCTGTTTTATCTCGGCTGCATCGTCGTCACCAGGACCTCGCCGCTCGACCCGCTCTACCAGGGCCTGCCTGTCATTATCGTCGACGACTGGCATGAGGTGAGGGACCCCGATGCGCCGAGACGCTGGATAGAGCAGGTCGCGCATCTGACCGACCGGGACCATGTTTGGCGACGCTTGCATCCGCAAACCTATCTCGGCCCCATTCGGCAAGAGCTTCAGCACGCATCCCGATAGGGCAGGCCACGAAATTCCGGTTGGACGCGGTGCGAAGCGGAGCTCCTGCAAGCGATGTGGAGCGACGTCGCTCCTCCATATCTGGTGGAGGGAGGGATCATGTGCCAGCCTCGTCCAGCCCCAGCCCGCCGCGGACGGCATTGCGGATGGCTTCTGGGCCGAACCTTGCCCAAACCGCTTGATGCGCGCGGATGCGCTGCCGTGCCCTGCGGTCCGCGTCCAGGCAAAGTCCGACAGCCGTCTCGGCAAGTCCTTCATCGGTATCCGACAGCAGCAGTTCCTCCCCGTCGACCAGGTCCAGGCCCTCGGCCGCCAGAGGCGTGGCGATCACCGGCACGCCCCACGCCATCGCCTCC
>NZ_RZPH01001529.1:0-877 GCF_004022825.1 Mesorhizobium sp. M7A.F.Ca.CA.004.04.2.1 | reverse complement strand
TGAGGCGTGGGTGTTGTCTGGAACACCTCTCATCCGACCTCGCTTCGCGAGGCCACCTTCTCCCACAAGGGGAGAAGGAAGAACTGCTCTATTCCGGCACAAACCTCACCGCGCCCTTGGCCGCGCTGGTCGTCATGGCGGCATAGGCGCGCAAGGCGGTCGTCACCTTGCGCTTGCGCTTTTCCTCGGGCTTCCAGGCCAGGGCGCCCCTGGCCTCCATCGCCGCCCGGCGGGCAGCGAGTTCCGCCTCATCGACAGCCAGGCGGATGCTGCGGTTCGGGATGTCGATCTCGATCGTATCGCCCTCCTGCACCAGCCCGATCAGCCCGCCTTCGGCGGCTTCCGGCGACGCATGGCCGATCGACAGGCCCGACGTGCCTCCGGAGAAGCGGCCGTCGGTGACCAGAGCGCAGGCCTTGCCGAGCCCTTTCGACTTCAGATAGCTGGTCGGATAGAGCATTTCCTGCATGCCTGGGCCGCCGCGCGGCCCTTCATAGCGGATGACGACCACATCGCCGGCCTTGATCTCGTTGGACAGGATCGCCTTGACGCTCGAATCCTGGCTTTCGAAGACGCGGGCCGGGCCGGTGAACTTCAGGATCGATTCATCGACGCCGGCGGTCTTCACGATACAGCCGTCGAGAGCCAGATTGCCTTTCAGCACGGCGAGGCCGCCATCCCTGGAAAAGGGATGTTCGGTCGAGCGGATGACGCCTTTCTCGCGGTCGAGATCGAGTTCGTCCCAGCGGCGGTCCTGGCTGAAAGCGACCTGTGTCGGCACGCCACCAGGGGCGGCGAGGAAGAAATCGCGCACACTCTGGCTGGTCGTGCGGGAAATATCCCAATGGTCGAGCGCTTCGCCCAGCGGTCGCGTGTG
>NZ_RZPH01001528.1:0-878 GCF_004022825.1 Mesorhizobium sp. M7A.F.Ca.CA.004.04.2.1 | reverse complement strand
AGCTGGGGTCGATCGCGCTGGAAAAGCTGGCCAGGATGATGAACTGGTCGATCTTCGCGCCGTGATGCATGTCACCCAAAAGTGCGCAGCGGTTTTGGGACAACGACATGCTTGGAATCAAAGAAGCGTTTTAGCCTTTCGCGATCCAGCATAACGCCAGATAAGAAAATCCCGCGCCGTCTTCGAGACGGCGCGGGATTTTTTGTCAAAGAACTAGCTCATGCGATTGAAAGGCTTAGAAAAAGCCCTTCCGCTGCCACCAGCCGCCGCGCTTCGGCTTGTCCTCGGTCTTGTCCTCGGCCTTGGCCGCGGGCTCTTCCGCGACGATCGAAGACACGACCGGCTCGACCGGCGCATTCGCCGCCGCCGGCTTGCGCCGCGACGGGCGGGCCTTCGGTGCCTCCTCGACAGAAGCGATGGCTGCCTCGTCGGATGCGGTGACCGGCGTGTCGACCGGTGCTTCCACCTCCGCAGCCGGCTCATCGGCGACAATTTCGGCCGCGGCCTTCTTTGGCTTGGCCGCGCGACGTGGCTTCTTCGGCTTCTCCGTGGCCGGCGCGTCGTCATTTGCCGGGGCAAGCGCCACCGGCTCTTCGGCTGGTGCGGCAACGACCGGCTCGCTGGCGATCACCTCGGTTGCCCGGACTTCGCCTTCAGAAGCGTCTGCTGTTTCGCCAGCACTTGCCTCAGCCTCGCCTTCACCGTCTTCGCGACGGTTGCGCTTGCCGCCGCGCTTGCCGCGCCGGCGCTTTTTGCCCTGGCCTTCGTCCGAAGCTTCAGCTGTCTCAGACGTTTCAGCAACACCGACAGGGGCGTTGTCGTCCGCTTCCGTGTCGCCATCGCTGGCGGCCGCGTCCGGGTCCGACAACTCACCGGCC
>NZ_RZPH01001527.1:0-878 GCF_004022825.1 Mesorhizobium sp. M7A.F.Ca.CA.004.04.2.1 | reverse complement strand
GCCTATGAGCGCTATTTCAACGGCATGGATGAGCGCACGCTGCACTTGTCGCAGTCGATGGCGAAGTCCGTTACCGGTTCGGTGTTCGGCATACTGGTCGGGCGCGGCCTGATCGATCCGGCCAGACTGGTAACAGATTACCTGCCGGAACTCGGCGTTACCGGCTGGACCGGCGCCAGCGTCCAGCATGTGCTGGACATGACCAGCGGCGTCCGTTTCTCAGAGGAATATACCGACCGCTATTCCGACATCGGCCAGGTCGATGTCGCCACCGGCTGGAAGCCGGTGCCGCTGGACAGCGATCCGGCCTTTCGTTGGCCCTCGCACATGTTCGAGCTGATCCTCGGCTTGAAGGACACGATCCGCCCGCACGGGGCTCAATTCGAATACCGCTCGATCGAGACCGACGTGCTTGCCTTCATCATGGAGCGGGTGACAGGCAAACGGCTGCCGCAGGTGGTTTCGGAAGAACTCTGGCAAAAGCTCGGCGCTGATGAAAGCGCCTGCTTCACGGTCGATAGCGCCGGCTATGCGGTGGCCGACGGTGGCTTCAACGCGACGCTGCGCGACTATGGCCGCTTCGGCCAGCTGATCCTCGACAATGGTGGCGGCGTCGTGCCGGCCGGCTGGGTCGAGGCGACGCGCAACGGCAGGCATGGGCCGGACTTCAGCCCCAGCCTGCCGGAGGGCAGCTATCGCAACCAGTTCTGGATCGAGGATCCGCGCTCGCGCGCACTGATGTGCCGCGGCGTGTTCGGTCAGATGATCCATATCGACTGGAACACCGGAATGGTCGTGGTGAAGCTTTCGACCTGGCCGGATTTCGCCAATGGTGCCTATTCCATAGCGACGCTGAAGGCCGTGCACGCTATCGCCAC
>NZ_RZPH01001526.1:0-878 GCF_004022825.1 Mesorhizobium sp. M7A.F.Ca.CA.004.04.2.1 | reverse complement strand
GCATATGGAGGCGGCGTTCCTGGCCACCAAGGCCGATATTCGCGAAGAGATCGACCGGCTGAAAACGCATGTCGCATCCGGCCGGGCACTGCTGGTGGGCGGCGGCGCGGTCGGTCGCAAGCTCGATTTTCTGGCACAGGAATTTAACCGCGAATCGAATACGCTGTGTTCCAAATCGAATGCCGCAGCCATCACCGCGATCGGCCTGGACCTGAAGGCGGTGGTCGACCAGTTTCGTGAACAGATCCAGAATCTGGAGTAGCCGATGGTTGCCAAGGATTTGGGGTCCCGCATACGCCGCCGGGGCCTGATGCTCGTCCTGTCGTCGCCGTCCGGCGCCGGCAAGTCGACGATCGCGCGCAATCTTCTGGAAAGCGATTCCAGCCTCGAACTGTCGGTCTCGGTCACCACCAGGCCGCGCCGTGGAAGCGAGATCGAAGGCGTCCACTATCATTTTCGGACGATGCGCGAATTCGAGCGGCTTCGTGATTCCGACGCGCTGCTGGAGTGGGCCGAGGTGCATGGCAATTGCTATGCGACGCCGCGCGAACCGGCCGAACTGGCGCTGTCCGAGGGGCGCGACATGCTGTTCGACATCGACTGGCAAGGCGCCCAGCAGCTCAAGGAGAAGATGCGCGCCGACATTGTCTCGATCTTCATCCTGCCGCCATCGATGAAGGAGTTGAAGGCGCGGCTGAAACGTCGCGCTGAAGACCAGGAGGCGGTGATCGAGACGCGGCTGAAAAACGCCCGCAACGAGATCGAGCACTGGAAGGAATATGATTTCGTCATCGTCAATGATGACCTTGACCGCGCCTTCGCCGAAGTGCGCGGCATCGTCGTCGCCGAGCGGCTAAGACGCGACCGCCGGCCAGGCC
>NZ_RZPH01001525.1:0-879 GCF_004022825.1 Mesorhizobium sp. M7A.F.Ca.CA.004.04.2.1 | reverse complement strand
ACCCTGAAGCCCGGCAATGCGACGCTGGCCGACTGGCGCGCCATCTATCGTGGCGCCGTGCCCAAGCTGGACAATGCCTGCCGGCCAAAGATCAAGGCGAGCGCCGAGGCTGTCGCCAGGATCGTTGCCAAGGGCGAGCCGGTCTATGGCATCAACACCGGCTTCGGCAAACTGGCCAGCGTCCGCATCCCGGCCGAGGATCTCGAGACCTTGCAGCGCAACATCGTCCTGTCGCACGCCGCCGGCGTCGGAGAGCCGATGCCGGTTGCTGTCTGCAGGCTGATGATGGCGCTGAAGCTCGCCAGCCTGGCGCAGGGCGCGTCGGGTGTGCGGCCGCAGACCATCGAGCTGCTCGAAGCGATGCTGGCCAACGACGTCATCCCGGTGGTGCCGGCGCAAGGTTCGGTCGGCGCCTCCGGCGACCTCGCCCCGCTGTCGCACATGACGGCGGTGATGATCGGCGTCGGCGAATGCTTCACCCCGCATGGCCGTTTCCCGGCCAAGGTCGCCTTCGTCTCGCATGGATTGGAACCGGTGACGCTGGGCGCCAAGGAGGGCCTGGCGCTGCTCAACGGCACCCAGTTTTCGACCGCCTATGCGCTGGCCGCCTTGTTCGAGGCCGAAGTGCTCTACCAATCGGCGCTGGTCGCTGGTGCCCTGTCGACCGACGCGGCAAAAGGGTCCGACGCCCCCTTCGATCCGCGCATCCATGTGCTGAGAAAGCATCCCGGCCAGATCGAGACGGCCGACGCCCTGCGCAATCTGATGGCCGGCAGCGCCATCCGTGAATCGCATCGGGTTGGCGACGAACGCGTGCAGGATCCGTATTGCCTGCGCTGCCAGCCGCAGGTCATGGGCGCAGCACGGTGAGTGCGGCGC
>NZ_RZPH01001524.1:0-882 GCF_004022825.1 Mesorhizobium sp. M7A.F.Ca.CA.004.04.2.1 | reverse complement strand
CCTCATCGCTGTCTTCATGGCGTCGACGGCGCGCGCCGTCGGCCCTGTAACCGTCGTCGACAATCCGGCGGTGCTCGCCGCGCTCGATGCCGGGGGTTTCGGCTTCGCCGATGTTTTGGGGGTTGACGGCGAGGACGGTCTAAAGACGCTTTACGACGAGGCCCCCGCCTATCACGCCATCGTTGACATCGTTGCCTCCGATGTTGCGGCGCTCCGCGCCGAGATGAAGGCCGGCGGGCGGCCGCTCTACGAGGTGACAGACGGCAATGTCGGCCGCATCATGGACATGCGCTGGCTGAAGACCGATGCCGCGCGCTTCCGGCTGGTCGGCGTCGTCAACCGGCTCGACCGTCGCGATTTCATGCTGCTGCAAGGCGACAGGAGCTGCGGCGAGGTGCGCTTCATCTACCGCCTGGCCTACAGTTTTCGCAAGAACGGCAAGCTGCTGGCATCGCGCTTGCCGTTCAATTTCAATGCCGTCTACAGCGCCGCGCCCGATGCCGATGGCGGCTGCGTCGGCACTGCCGGACGCTGGACGCCACAGCTTGACGAGAGCGTCGATGCCGGCTGGCTGACCGGCGGGCCGCTGGAGAAGGCCGGGCTGACCTTCAAGCAGCTGGAGCTCAACGCGCAGGTGGTGCGCTTCCCGTCCGGCCAGGAAACCGAGTTCGGCGGGCAGGCGGCCTATCTCATGCGGGTATTCGGCATCGATGGCGCCGAAATCAGCGAGAAGCCGCTGGAGAACACGCCCGACACCGCACGGCTCTCGCAGGACGCGGCGCTGAAAGCACGGCTTGCCGCCTATGTCGGCGCCAATTTGCCGGCGGTTGACGAAGGCGTCTATCAAATCCCCGACGAGTTCCTGGCCAGAAAGATCATATC
>NZ_RZPH01001523.1:0-882 GCF_004022825.1 Mesorhizobium sp. M7A.F.Ca.CA.004.04.2.1 | reverse complement strand
TTCACGGTCAGCGCGAAAATATGATAGAGCGGCAGCGCGCAGATAAAGTTGGGGTGCGCCGGTTTCGGCTTGATCGTGTAGGCGTCCTCCATCCACTGCGCGTTCTGCGCGACGTTGGCGAGCACGTTTCTGTGCAGCAGTGTGGCGCCCTTCGACACGCCCGTGGTGCCGCCCGTATATTGCAGGAAGGCGACATCGTCTGCTTCCACCTTGGCCGGCTTGAAGCCCATGCCGGCGCCGGCCTTCATGGCGGCATTGAACTTGACATGGCCGGGCAAGGACCATGCCGGCACCATCTTCTTCACGCGGCGCACGACGAAATTGACGATGGTGCCCTTCAGGCCGCCGAGCATGTCGCCCATCGCGGCGACCACCACATGCTTGACCGCCGTCCTCGCGATCACCGCCTGCAAGGTGTTGGCGAAGTTTTCCAGGATGACGATGGCTTGCGCACCGGAATCCTTCAACTGGTGTTCGAGCTCGCGCGGCGTGTAGAGCGGATTGATATTCACCACGACATAGCCGGCGCGCAAGATCGCCATCATCGCCACCGGGTATTGCAGCACGTTCGGCATCATCAGCGCGACGCGCGCGCCTTTCTGCAGGCCCTTCGATTGCAGGTAGGCGCCGAAGGCCGCCGACAGCCGCTCGACATCGGTGTAGCTGATGGACTTGTCCATGCAGGTGAAGGCCGGCTGCGCGGAAAACTGCTTGCAGGCGCCGACGAGGAAATCGCCGATCGAGCTGTAGGGCAGGGCGCCGATCTCCGCCTGCACGTTTTTCGGATAGCTCTTGAGCCACGGCTTTTCCGGCAAGCCGGCGGCCAGCGCCGTCAATGCTTTCGGCAATCGGTTGGCGGTGGCGGCGGCCGGCCTTGCCGCC
>NZ_RZPH01001522.1:0-883 GCF_004022825.1 Mesorhizobium sp. M7A.F.Ca.CA.004.04.2.1 | reverse complement strand
GTATTATATCTTCGCGCCGATCCTCCTTTATCTGATCTACCGATACGTCTCGAAGCGCTGGCTGACGGTACTTCTGCCGATGGCCATCGGCAGCTTTGCCCTGGCAGTCATAGCAACCTCGCTGGCACCGACGGCAGGGTTCTATCTCTTGCCGACGCGCATATGGGAGCTGGCGCTGGGCGCCATGCTGATGTTGCGGAAGCCTCCGGTCCTAGCCAGTCGGCTGGCGGCGGACCTGATCGGCCTCGCCGGCTTTGCCCTCATTGCATTTGGCTTTGTGATGATTTCGGACAGCGATCCGTTTCCCGGCTACAATGCCCTATTCCCCTGCATCGGAACAGCTCTGCTGATCTATGCTGGCCAGGATAGCGCCGACAGGCCGGCACCTGTCGCCACTCGCGTGCTTCGGTTGGCGCCGCTGGTCTGGGTCGGCCTCATTTCCTATTCGCTTTACCTCGTCCACTGGCCAATCAACTCCTTCGTCCATTATCTCTCCCTGAAGACTGTCGGTGTGCCAACGATTATCGCGATGACGGTTGCCAGTTTCGCCTTGGCGGCATTCTCCTGGAAATACGTCGAGCAACCCTTCCGCCACAAACGAGCCTATACCGCCCCACTGCCCATCTTCGCCTTTTCGGCGACGGCAATCGTGCTGCTGTGCGCCGGTGGTTTGGCCGGCGCACTGGGCAACGGTTTCCCGCAACGGTTTCCGGATTTCTCGACAGAACGTATCCGGGTCGGCGACTGGCGCAACGGCATCTGTTTCAACGAAAACGGGACCCGCATCGAAGACTGGAACCTTGCCGACTGCACCCGGACAACGGGCTTTGCCACCAATGTGCTGCTGTGGGGCGATTCTTTCGCTGCCCACTATGTTCCGGGA
>NZ_RZPH01001521.1:0-886 GCF_004022825.1 Mesorhizobium sp. M7A.F.Ca.CA.004.04.2.1 | reverse complement strand
CGGATGATCGACTTCGACGGGATGCAACCGACATTGACGCAAGTTCCGCCGATCAGGTTGCGCTCGATGAGCGCGACCTTTGCGCCGAGGCCGGCCGCTTCGTAGGCGGCGGTCAGCCCAGCCGGCCCGGCACCGATGACCACGATATTGTAGGGATCGTCCGGCTGCGGGTTCTTCCAGTGCGGCGGATGGGCGCCCTTGATCAGCTCAATGTCGTTGTGATCGACAGGAAAGGCGGTAGCCCTGGTCCGGTCACGCGACATCGCCGCCACCCGACGCCGGGCTTGCTGGCTGAGACAGCCAGCCGCCATTGAACCCGGCCTTGCGCAGGCCGTTGCGGATGTGTTGATTTGACCGCATCAGTCTCCAGATCAACCCTGACCGATGGTTCTCGATCATCATCACCACGATGCCTTGATCCAGCCCATAGTGGCCTTCCGACACCCAGCCGTGCCTCCCGAACTTACGCCGGTTCGCCAATGTCGGGTTGAAACCGCTCGGCAGTCGGAAATTACCGATCACCTCGGGGTAGCGATCACCGAGATGGCGCAACGCCGCCAAGCAGATCTCCGGGGCGAAAGGCAGTGATGCCGGATAGGACCAAGGCGCGATCGTCCCGTCATCGGGCCCGAACGGCGCGCCGCGCGCGGCATAGCCGGAAAACCGCCGGCGCTGTCGCTCCACGCTGGTGCGAAACCCGCCTGGCCCGTCGCCCGCCGAAAGACCCCAAAGGTTCTCGTCGTAGCCGCCATAGCCGTAAGGGTTGTGGCGTGCATAGTCGCGGTGCAGATAGGTCGAGCGGCGGCTGTTTTCGAAATAGTCCGAGTTCTTCTCGCGCATGAAGGCGTCGCGGATGCCGGCGAAATCGATCCAGGCATGCGAGAAC